>NZ_PDGZ01000007.1:0-55350 GCF_014335105.1 Corynebacterium sp. LK28
AAAGAGAAAGACCCGAGGGGCTCCGATTCACTGGAGCTCCTCGGGTCTTTTTGCTGTTGTCGGGAAGACTGTGAAGGCAGAGCCTATAATTAGCTTGTTTAAACAGTTTACTTTTGGAGGCCGCCCTCGGCGTCCAGACAACAACCCGCATACAGGCCCCATGCAAGTTGGGGAACCTCTAAGGAGCAACGCTGATGAAGCACACAGATACAAACCAAACACACAGCGCCGCTCGGGCAGTAGACCTACAGAAGATCTACGGCCACGGAGAGACAGAGGTACGGGCAGTCGACGGCATCTCCATCGACTTCGCCGACGGACAGTTCACCGCCATCATGGGACCCAGCGGTTCCGGTAAATCCACCCTCATGCACTGCATGGCCGGCCTCGACTCCATCTCCAGTGGTAAGGCGTTGATCGGCGATACGGATATTTCCACGCTGAATGACAAGCAGGTCACTGCACTCCGCCGCGATCGCCTGGGATTCATCTTCCAGTCCTTCAACCTTGTCCCTACCCTCACCGCAAAGGAGAACATCACCTTGCCGCTGGACATCGCCGGCCGCAAGGTCAACCAAGAATGGTTCGACGAGGTTGTTGTACGCCTCGGCCTAAAGGAACGCCTGAACCACCGTCCCTCGGAGCTCTCCGGCGGTCAGCAACAACGCGTCGCCTGCGCTCGCGCACTGGTAACCCAGCCGGACATCATCTTTGGAGACGAACCCACCGGCAACCTGGATTCCAATAGCTCCGCCGAGGTCCTCAGCATTCTGCGCAACGCCGTCGACAGGGACGGCCAGACAGTCGTCATCGTCACTCACGATCCGAAGGCCGCCTCCTACGCGGACCGCGTCGTATTCCTCGCCGACGGTCAAATCGCAGACGAGCTGACCAAGCCTGACGTTGATGCAATCCTGGGCGTCATGGGCAAGCTGGAGGAGCACTAGTCATGCCCAACTCCACTCGTGTCCACAAACACCGCGGATCGGCAGATGCAGGTAAATCCCGCAGCAGTCATACTCGTGCTGTCGCGAAGGTCTCGTACCGCAGTGTGCTCGCGAACAAGATCCGCTTCACCCTCACCATCATCGCGGTGGTGCTCGGAACCGCGTTTATTTCGGGCTCCTTCATGTTCACCGACATGATGCAGAAGTCTTTCAACGGAGTATTCGAAAATGTTTATTCCGCTGTAGATGTTGACGTATCCCAGAAGGATCCGACAAAGCCGATCACCGAGGAGACCAGGAAGAAGCTGGAGTCTAACCAGGATGTCAAAAGCGTTGCAATGGCATCCGAAACGACAGCCGTCGTCGCCAAGGACGGTAAGCAGCTAAGCACCGGCGGCGCCCCCTCGGTGGTGCTTCCCAATGACACTGACGAGGATGCCCCGGGCCCGTCAATCACCATGGTGGACGGTCGCGCGCCCAAGGGTGCCAAAGAGACCATGATCAACAGCGATGCCGCTGAGAAGCATGGAGTGCACGTCGGTGACACCCTGAAAGCCATCGACATTCGGAATAGCCACGAATACAAAGTCGTCGGTATCTACAACACGGACTTTTCGGTCGGCGGCTACCTCGGCCTTGCCATCGAGCCCTCTGTCTATATCGAGCGCTACACGGACGGTACTTTCCCCGATGGCTTCTGGCTCGCTGCCCGCGATGGCGTAACCCCGGATCAGCTTAAAGACTCGATCCAGAAGCAATTCCCGGAACTCAAGGTCGTCACCGGTGACTCGATCGTTGAACAGGCAACCAAGGAGGTCAAGGAAGGCCTCAGCTTCGTTAACTACTTCCTGCTTGCCTTTGCACTGGTTAGCCTCCTCGTCGGCGCTTTTATCATCGCCAACACGTTCTCCATGGTGGTTGCCCAGCGCATGCGCGAGTTCGCACTTCTGCGCTCCCTGGGCGCTTCTCGTATACAGCTGACGACCTCCGTGGTTTTCGAGGCCGTGCTCGTCGGTGTGGTCGGTTCGCTCCTCGGCATCCTCGCCGGCATGGGGCTATCCAAGGGCATCTTCGCGCTCATGGACATGGCCGGTTTCGGTCTGCCGAGCAGCGGGCTTAGCCTGACCCCGCAGGCCATCATCCTGCCTCTGGTCATCGGCGTGCTCATCACGGTTATCTCCGCATGGGCGCCCGCCCGCCGCGCAGGTCGCGTGCACCCGGTGGAGGCTATGCGCTCCGGCGATGTTTCCAGCGCCTCGCCACTGAAGCTGCGGACGATCGCGGGGCTGATCGTGAGCCTTGCAGGTGTGGCTGCGGCCGTAGCTGCGCTGTTGCTAAATGACGCCGACACGAAGAACCGCGCGGTCATTCTCGGAGTCGGCGCGCTACTGGTGATCGTCGGTACTTTCCTGATCTCTCCGGCGCTGTCAATGCCAGTTGTCCCCGCACTCGGGCGCGTCATTGGCGCTCCCTTTGGGGCGGTTGGAAAGTTGGCGTCCACAAACTCGCGAAGGAACCCGCGACGGACGGCGACGACGGCGTTTGCCCTTACCTTGGGCGTGGCTCTCGTGGCGGCATTTGGCATGGTCGGCGCGACGATGAAGGGCGCAATGGAAGGCATGATCGGCGATACGATCAAGTCCGACCTCGTGGTCAGTGGTCCTCAGAACCAGGGATTCCCGCTGCCCAAGGGCGTGGAGAAGGCCGTGGAGGAGACCGAAGGTGTGGAATATTCCTCCACGGTTGGTGCGGCGCCCATCAGCATGGGCAAACCCATGGACGAAGGCAATGTCTCATACAGCGGTATGTACGCCTTCTACTACAAAGGTGACCTGGGTAGATCCATGGGTCTTAAGTCCCTGGGGGGAGGCCTGAAGACCGACGAGCCGGGCTTCTACGCTTCCGAAAACAAGGCTAAATCCATGAAATGGAACGTCGGCGACATGGTGCCGATGTATCGCGTTGGTCAGGGGAAGATGGGCGACGTGAAGCTGCTCGGAATCTACACCGAGCCGATCCAGCCCCAGACCCTGATCAACGAGGCTGCACTGGCGCCTTACTCGGGCAAGGGCAAGCCCCTGTCTGAAGTAGGGGACCTGAGGATCATGCAAGTTTTCGTCCACGGTGACGGAAGCGTCCGCGACAAGGAACTGCAGGAGAGGGTGCGCAAATCGGTAGAGCCGTTCATCGTGGCGGATGTCCTGACCACCGCCGAGTACGCGGGCACCGTCTCCTCCGGTATTGATCAGCTACTCATGATCCTCAATGCCATGCTGGCGCTGTCGATCCTGGTAGCCATCCTGGGCATCATCAACACCCTGGCGCTGAACGTGATCGAACGGAAGCAGGAGATCGGTATGCTGCGCGCGGTGGGCACGTTCCGCGGGCAAGTGCGCCGGATGATCACCCTCGAAGCCGTGCAGATCGCCATCTACGGTGCGCTGCTTGGCGTACTCATCGGCGTGGGCCTGGGCTGGGTATTCGTAAAGGTGCTGGCTTCCGAGGGACTGGATAGCGTGGTGTTCCCATGGCTGCTGCTGGTCGGCATGGTGGTCGGCTCCGGCATAGTGGGTGTGCTCGCCGCGATTTGGCCGGCGCACAAGGCGGCGAAAACCTCCCCGCTGGAAGCGATCGCCGATTAAGGCGAAACGTACAACTACAATCGTTAACCATGAGCGAGCAGACCCCGAACTCCGACATCGTCAACCTGCCGGGAGCAGATCGCGATGTTCAGGCTGGTGTGGAGCCACTGACGGCGAAGCAGCAGCTGGAGCAGCTGAACAATTTCTTCGAGGACAACTACCCGGAGATCTTTAGCTCCCTCGTCACCGATGAGGGAGCCCGCTACAAGGAGCAATCCTGCCCCGTTCCCGCCGAACTGGTCGACGATACCGAACGGATGTGGGCACGCGTCCCTGACCTGTTGGCGCACAGCAGCCTGTTGGTGCTGGGCGCTGGGCTGGACCACCGCATGCCGCACGTCGCTTACACCTCCCAGGTGCGGGCCGAACCCTGGTCGAAGCAGTATCGCGCCCTGCCGGATGGGGTTGCAGGCACAGTGTTGACGCCCCCTAATCCCACCGGCGCTGTAGCCGTGAGTTTGCACGGCGGACCAGGGTGGTTCGGTGACGGTGCAAGTCACGACCAGTTCTGGCTGCCGCTATTCGCTTCCATCGCAGAGCGCTCTGGGGTGACCATTGTGGATCTGACCTACCCGCTTCCCGGCTACGGAGCCTGGGACCTCACCCAGCAGGATGTTGCGGAGGCGATCGCGCAGGTCAAGGAGGAGCTGGAGCCTAACGCCTTTGGTTTGATCGTCTTCGGCAGTGGATTGGTGGCAGCGAGCCAGGTTGTGGGTGCGGCCTGTGGGCTGGATTTCCTGGCGGCGCTCAGCCCGGGAATCCCGGAGGGGTTCGCGGTGGATATTGCAGGGGTTCCCACGGCAGTATCCCTGGCGAAGTTTGATAGTCGGGGAACCGGAGGGGGCGTCGTAAAGAAATACTTCGAAGACAGCGGCACCGAGGTGCGGTTCTTCGAGTACGACAGTGAACACATCATCGCAGCTCCCGCGGTGTGGCGGCAGCGGGTAGACGAACTGGCGGAGTGGTTGCACCAGGTAGTTGCAGATTGTTGAACAACATTCTAAGGTGATATGGATCACTGATAGAAAGGTGCTTTAATGTCGAACACAGACGAGCACGCGGGCGACATGTCCGGAGCTAACGAGCCCACCACCGACCAGAGCGCAGCCGGCGCGCCGGCTGCCACCCGCGCAGTCACGTTCAGTGCATCGCTGGGCGCAATGTTCCTCATGGCCACCAGCGCCATCGGCCCGGGATTCATCACCCAAACCACCAACTTCACCGTAGACTTGGGGGCGGCGTTCGCGTTTGCGATCCTGGTCTCGATCCTGGTGGATATCGCGATTCAGCTCAACGTGTGGCGCGTACTGGGCGTATCCGGCAAACGAGCAAACGAACTGGGCAACGAAGTCCTACCTGGCCTTGGCTGGGTCATGGCAGCCTTCGTGTTTGTGGGCGGTCTGATCTTCAACATCGGCAACATCGGCGGTACCGGCCTGGGGCTTAACGCGATGCTTGGCCTGAGTCCGCTGATCGGCGGTGGAGTTTCGGCGCTCATCGCTATCTTCATCTTCCTATCTAAGCGCGCGGGCATGGCTCTGGACCGCATCGTCGTTGGTCTGGGTGCGATCATGATCCTGTTGATGATCTACGTCGCGATTGTCTCTTCACCGCCGCTGGGCGAAGCACTGCAGAATACCGTGATGCCGGACGAGGTGGACTTCCTAGTGATCACCACCCTGATCGGCGGTACCGTGGGCGGCTACATCACCTTCGCCGGTGCGCACCGCATGATCGATTCCGGACAGACCGGCGTGGAAAACGTAGGCACGATTACTAAGGTCTCTATCTCCGGCATCATCGTCACCGGTGTGATGCGTGTGCTGCTGTTCCTGGCGATCCTGGGTGTGGTCGCATCGGGTGTGACGCTGGCCGGCAACAACATGGCAGCAGACGCGTTCCGCCACGCAGCAGGCGATATCGGCGTGCGCTTCTTCGGCGTGGTGCTGTGGGCTGCAGGCTTGACGTCTGTGGTGGGCGCCTCTTACACCTCGCTGACCTTCGTCACCCCGCAGTCCATGAAGAAGTCCACCTTCAACTGGTTGGTCGTCGGATTCATCATCGTGTGTGCCACGATCTACCTGGTGGTCAACAAGGCGCCGCAGAAACTGCTGATCTTCGCCGGTGCGTTTAATGGTTTGATTCTGCCGATCGGCTTCGCCGTCGTGCTGTGGGTGGCGTGGCGCCGCCGCGACCTGATGCAGAACTACAAGTACCCGGCATGGCTGCTGGTTCTCGGCGTAATCACCTGGCTGCTGACGTTGTACCTGAGCTGGAGTTCCTTGAGTAAGCTGCCGGAAATCTGGGCATAAGACCTGGGCACAAGAGTCTGGGAATAAAGGAGTGAACCATGGCGAAGGGCGCAGGCAGCCAGAGGGCAGATGACCGCGGTGCGTTGCTGCCGAAGCAGGCGCGCGAGATTTTCCGGGCAGGAACTGTTACCCACACCTCGGGCTATTCGCGGGGATATGCACAGGCGAACCTGATCACTCTGCCCCAAGAGCAGGCCTTCGACTTCCTGCTTTTCGCCCAGCGCAACCCTAAGCCTTGCCCGCTACTCGGAGTGCTAGAGGCCGGTCAGGTTTCCTCTGAACTGCTAGCCGATGGGGATATCCGCACCGATATTCCGCTGTACCGCGTGTACCGCGGCGGCCAGCTGGAAAGCGAAATACCAGATGTGCGCGACATCTGGCGCGACGACCTGGTCAGCTTCATCATCGGCTGTTCCTTCACCTTTGAATCTGCACTGCTGGATAACGGCGTGCCGGTGGAGCACATCGCCCAGGGCAAGAACGTGCCAATGTATCGTACGACCATTCAGACGAACCCGGCCGGAGTATTCTCTGGCCCCATGGTCGTTTCCATGCGCCCCATTCCGGCTGCCCAGGTGGCCGATGCGGTGCGAATTACTTCCCGCTACCCGGCGGTGCACGGGGCGCCTGTGCACGTGGGCGATCCCGCCGCCATCGGCATTGAAGATCTGAACCACCCCGACTTCGGCGAGGCCGTGGACATTCCCGCAGGCACGATTCCGGTGTTCTGGGCCTGTGGTGTGACCCCGCAATCAGTGGTGATGGAATCCAAGCCGGAGTTTGCGATCTGCCACGCGCCGGGACACATGCTGATTACCGACGCGCGCGACCTGCAATACCAAGTGCCCTGACCAGATGCTTTGAGTTCTGCAGGGGGCGGGCTAGCCGAAGTAGCGTTCGATGTTGTCCCGTGTGTGCTGCAGGTGTTCGGCCAGCTGATCCGCGGCCTGTTGCCAGCGCTCCTCCGCGATCAGGTTCGTCACCGTCCGGTTCTGGGCGATGAATTCAATGTGAAACTGGTGGTTCAGGCGGTTGGCTCGGGCGAAGCCCAAGCGCATCTGCGCAGAAATGCGATCCATTGTTTGGTTCAGACCTTCAGCGCCGGCGCTGGCGACGATCGCACGGTGGAAAGCCTGGTTGGCATCAGCGATCGCACGGATATCCTCGTCGGTCGTCTGTGGCAAGGCGGAATCCCGTAGGTTCTCCGCTGCGGAAACGATCCCATCCAGCTTGTCCAGCCCTACCCGCCGACCCCACAGCAGAGCCCCGGGTTCCAAAACCAGCCGGGTTGCGTACATGTCGCTTAAATCCTGGCGCGTAGGCTCAACGATGAAAACACCCCGGTTTGGGATCCGCTCTAGCAGACCCTCCGAAACCAGGGTGGCGAAAACCTCCCGCAGGGTATTGCGGGAAATCCCCAGCGACTGGGCCACATTCACCTCATTAAGCTTCTCGCCCGGCGCATAAGCGCCGGAGGCAATGCCGTCAAGGAGAGCTGAATGTGCGATAGCCGACTGGGAGTGCATAGCAGTACAGCTTATTACGCGATGTGGCCCAGCGCGTCGCCCTTCGAAACATTGTCGCCCGGGTTTAGCTGCGCCAGGGTGATCGTACCGGCGGACTTGGCCTCCACCGTGGACTCCATCTTCATCGCCTCGATCGTTGCGATCGGCTGGCCGACCTCCACAGAGTCGCCGTCGGCAACCTGCCACTTCACCAACACGCCAGTGTATGGACACGCCACGGCGTTGCCGGCGGCAGGACCACCTGCAGACGCGCCTGCGCCGGAGTCGCCGGCGGCCGTGCTGGAACCGGCGGCGGGGGAGGCCGAGGGGGCGTCCGTACCAACAGAAGGGGCAGCAGCAACGCCGAAAGAAGAAGGAAGGCTCACGCGGTGCAGGCGGCCGTCGATCTCGACGGTGAGGGTGGTGCGCTCGGTGTAGGCATCCTCGACGTCCTCGGGGGAGGAACCGGCGTAGCCCGCGCCGATGCCCGGCTCGTACTCCTTGTCCACCCAGTCGGTGTAGACGTGCAGGTCATCGCCACAGAAAGCGGGGTGAGTCACGATGTCCTTGTGGAAGGGCAGTACCGTGCGCACGCCCTGGACGCGCATCTCCGCCAGGGCGGCCTGGGCACGGCGCAGAGCAACCTCGCGGTTCGGGCCCTTGACGATTAGCTTGGCCATGAGGGAATCGTAGAAACCGGGGATGGTGGATCCCGTACGAACGCCCGCGTCCACGCGGATGCCCGGGCCCGTCGGCACCTCGAACTGGGTGACGGTGCCGGGAGAGGGGACGAAGCCATTGGCAGCGTCTTCTGCGTTGATGCGGAACTCGAAGGCGTGACCGTCGCTGGCAGGATCCTCGTCGAAACTCAAAGGCAGGCCGGCGGCGATGCGGAACTGCTCGGCGACGATGTCTACGCCCGTCACGACCTCGGTGACGGGGTGCTCGACCTGCACGCGGGTGTTGACCTCGAGGAAGCTGACGGTGCCGTCTTCGGCGACGATGAACTCCACCGTGCCTGCGCCCGTGTAGTTCGCAGCCTGGCAGATGGAGCGGGAACCCTCGATGATGTCGGTGCGCTGCTGGTCAGTGAGGAACGGCGCCGGGGCCTCTTCAACGAGCTTCTGGAAGCGTCGCTGCACGGAGCAGTCGCGCGTGCCGATGACGCGGACGTTGCCGTGCGTATCGGCCAGCACCTGCGCCTCCACGTGGCGGGGCTTGGTCAGGAACTTCTCCACGTAGCACTCGCCACGGCCGAAGGCGGCTTTGGCCTCGCGGCCTGCGGATTCGAAGGCCGCCTCGATGTCGTTGTAATCGTGCACGACCTTCAGGCCGCGGCCACCGCCACCGAAAGCTGCCTTGATGGCGATGGGCATGCCGTGCTGATCGGCGAAGTCACGAGCCTGCTCCCAGTTCGGGATCGGATCCGGGGTGCCGGGAGCCAGCGGGGCGCCGACCTCGGTGGCCAAGGCGCGGGCGGCAACCTTGTTGCCCAGGGTTTCGATGGCCTCCGGGGCAGGGCCGACCCAGGTTAGGCCGGCCTCGGCGACGGCGCGGGCGAAGTCAGCGTTCTCGGAGAGGAAGCCGTAGCCGGGGTGCACGCAGTCCGCGCCGGCGCGCAGGGCGATATCCAACAGCGCCGGGATGTTCATGTACGTTTCCGCGGCGGTGTTGCCGGGCAGGGTGTAGGCCTCATCGGCAATCTTTGCGTGGAGGTTGTCCACATCCGCTTCAGAGACGACGGCGATGGAGCGAATGCCCAGGTCGCGTGCGGTACGTGCGATGCGCACTGCGATCTCGCCACGATTGGCGATAAGGACGGTCTGCAGGGGGAAGGTCTCTTGGCTCATGTGTTGGGTTCCTCGTCTTCTTTGGTTCTTCAGTGTTGTGTCGGGTGTGTTAGCGGGCAGGCTCGGTCGTTGAGGCAGGCGGGTCGAAATCCACAAGTTCGAAACGCACGGTGTCTCCCGGTGCGAACTGGCCTGCCTTATCCAGATCCTTGTCGATGACCGTGGCGATGACCGGATATCCGCCGGTAACCGGGTGGTCGGCCATGAACACCACCGGCAGGCCGTTCGGCGGCACCTGGATGCTGCCACTGACCATGCCCTCGCTGGCAAGTTCGCCGTCGCGGCTGCGCTGCAGCGGGGTGGGCTCGGCGCCGTCTTCGCCCGCCGGCAGCGCTAGGCGCAGGCCTACGCGGTTGGACTGTCCGGTGACGGTCCACTCAAGCTCTGTGAATCGCTGCAGTTCCTCGCTGCTAAACCAGTCTTCGCGCGGCCCGGCAACACAGCGCAGCACGTTGGTGCCGTCGAAGGGGTTGGTCGTCGCCGCGCCGACGGAGGCTTTGGCGGTGCGGCGCCCGGCCTTCAGCACATCGCCGGTGGATACGGGCTGTGGGCCCAGCCCAGACAGCACGTCGGTGGAGCTTGAATCCAGCACCTTGTCGGTCACCAGTCCGCCGCGCACGGCTACGTAGTTGCGCAGGCCGTTGCCGGCGCCGCCGAGTGGCTCTACCTGCAGCGTTTGCCCGGCCTTGACCTGTACCGGCGAGCCGAGCTCGACGGTGCGCCGACCAATCGAAACGGTTGCCTGCGCACCGGTAACGCACACTGCGGTATCCACCAGCGCTTCTAGCCCGATACCACCAATGTTTTCCAGCACAGTGGCCGACGATGCATTGCCCACCACATCGTTGGCCGCCCAGGCGCTTGCGCGGTCGACGGCGCCGGAGCTATTCACGCCGATGTCGCCGTGCCCCGCACGCCCCGTGTCCTGGAACAGGGTCTGCAGCCCTGCGTCGATGACCTTCACGCTCGGGCGGGCGGGGACGATAGGTGTGTTGCTTGTGGACGCCCCCACGCCCCCACCGGCCGACTTTTCCCGTGGGGCTTTTGCGTTTGAGTCGCCGGAAGCGGTGGAAGAGTCAGCCCCGGCGCTGATGGATTCCCGCACCTGGCGGTAGCGCACCGTATCGCCCGGCTGCAGGAGCGCGGGTTGCTCGGCGTTCGTGTCCCACATCGGCTGCGTGGTGTGTCCCAGCAACTGCCAGCCGCCGGGAGAGGTGCGCGGGTAGACGGCAGAGAACTGCCCGGCCAGTCCCACCGCGCCAGCCGGAACAGCCGTGCGCGGGGAGCTGCGGCGGGGAACATCCCAGGTGTAAGTGTGATCGCCTTCAGCCGGCACGCAGTAAGTAAAGCCCGGGGCGAAACCGCCGAAGGCTGCCAGCCACTGCTGCTGGGTGTGGCGGGTGATCAGCTCCTCGGTGGAAATATCCATCAGAGTCGCGACATCCGCCAGATCCTCGCCGTCGTAGACGACGTCGATGGTGACTTCCCGCGGATTCGCTTCGGCAGAGGTCTGCGGGTGGAAGTCCCGCAGGGCGCTCAAACCGGCGATGGCGGAGGAGTGGGCGTCAAAACAAACCAGAACAGTGCGCGCCGCGGCGATGGCCTCTACCTGCCCCGGCAAAGGGGTGGCGACCAGCGAGGCATGCCACGCCATGACGGTGACGAGGTCGGGCAAGTCGACGATGACGGCGCGGGTGCCGACGGGGGAAACGGAGTGGCTCACAGGAAGCTCCCGATAGTGATGTCGTTGGCCTTGAGCTCAGCGGCGATGCGCTCCGCCATGGCGACCGCGCCGGGGGAATCGCCGTGGACGCACACCGAATCTGCGGCGGTGCGGATCGTGGAGCCATCGACGGCCTCGATCGTGCCTTCCTCGGCCATACGTACCACGCGGCGGGCGACAACCTCCGGGTCGTGTAGCACGGCGCCGTTCTCGCGGCGGGAAACCAGCGTGCCGTCCGGGTTGTAGGCGCGGTCGGCAAAGACCTCGTTGATAACGCGCAGGCCGGCCTGTTCCGCGTACGTGGCGGCAACAGCGCCGGGGAGCAGCATGACGGGCAGATCCGCGCCGAAGGCCTTGATGCCCTCGATGACGGCCTTGGCCTGGGCCTCGTGGTGGACGATGGTGTTGTACATCGCGCCGTGGGGTTTGACGTAGCGCACCTGGGTGCCACAGGCTTTGGCCAGCGCGTCCAGGGCGCCGATTTGGTAGAGGACCTCGTCGGCTAGCTCGGCGGGGGAGTAGTCGATGAAGCGACGGCCGAAACCGGCCTGGTCGTTGTAGCCGACGTGCGCGCCAACGGCAACGTTGTTCTCCGCGGCAGCCGCCAGAGTGTTAGAGATCGCGTGCGCGTCGCCGGCGTGAAAACCGCAGGCGACGTTGGCGCTGGAAACGATGGCCACCATCGCCGCATCATCGCTGACCGGGTTACCGCCGGTCGTTTCGCCGAGGTCGGCGTTGAGGTCTATGGAAAGCGGGCTGCGGGATGGGGACATGTGATCGACTCCTTGCGTGATTGGACGCGCAGTCGGACGCGTGGCCGGAGTGCGAAGCAGCGGCACCACCGGCCGGATTGTTCAACAATGTGGGTGCCAGTCTAGTGACCTACACAACCATTGTGAAATCAATCACGGGCTTTTCGCAATAGTGATCTGCGTTAGTTCTTCGGCTTTCCGCCCTTGGGCTGTTCCAGTACGTAGACGCTGCGATTGGCCTTCTTGGCCTTGTCCACCTGATCCAGTAGACCGTCCAGACGGTTCCACAGATTCGTGCTAATTGCCCGCTCCGCGCGCTTCCAGACCTTCACATCCCCGGTGCCCCACGCCACCGGCATGGGGGAGATCTCCTCGTAGACCTTCGGGCCGCGCGTCGGGCGGTAGCCGGTCACTGCCATGGACGGCACCCGCGCACCGACCTCGCGAGGAACACCCGGCACAGAGGTCACGGTGCGGACCGCCAGGGCGGGGACGGTGCGCTGCGGATCCGCAGAGGCGTCCACCAGCATCAACAGCGACATGTCGCGGGCGTTGACCTCCGCGATCATCGCCGGAGCAAGCTGGTACATGTCAAAGTACTGCTGTGGCGATCCCATTTTGCGGGGCAAGATCGGGATCAAGGCCAGGCACAGTAGCGCGAACACACCCAGGGCAAAGCTGATGGCTATGGCCCACCAGTTAGAGCCTGCGGTGAGAAGCAGCACCGCCACGATCACTCCCAGAACTGCGGCCAACACACCCGCCGAGACCTGCATGCGCTTCGCATCGCGCAGGAACTCGTTGTGCTTGCGGGCGTATTCCTCGTCGACGTCGAAGTTGAAGTCGACCTGCATTGGTTGCTGGGCTGCAGACATAGGGGTGCTCCTTAAAAACGGCAGTAACTAAAGATTCTAAAGGTCGAAGGAATCGACAATGCGGTAGCCATAGCCTTGCTCGGCCAGGAAGCGTTGGCGGTGCGCGGCATAATCCGCATCCAGGGTGTCGCGGGCGACAATGGAGTAGAAGAACGCCTCGCCACCGTCCGGCTTCGGGCGCAGGATTCGGCCCAGGCGTTGTGCTTCTTCCTGGCGGGAACCGAACGTGCCGGAGATCTGAATGGCGACGGACGCGCCGGGCAGATCGATGCTGAAGTTCGCCACCTTGGAAACCACCAGCGTCTGTAACTCGCCATCGCGGAACTGCTGGTACAGCTTCTCGCGCTTGGCGTTGCCGGTCTTGCCGTCGATGACGGGCACGTCCAGCTCCTCGGCGATCTCCTCCAGCTGGTCGATGTACGCGCCGATGATCAGCGTCGGCTCGTCCGGGTGCATCTCCATGATCTTGCGCACCACCTTCGTCTTCGTCGGGGTGGTAGCGGCCAGGCGGTACTTGTCGGACTGCTCGGCGGTGGCGTAAACCATCCGCTCGGCCTCGGTCAGCTGCACGCGCACTTCGGTGCAGTCTGCCGGGGCGATCCAGCCCTGGGCTTCGATGTCCTTCCACGGGGCGTCGTAGCGCTTCGGCCCAATCAGGCTAAATACGTCGCCCTCGCGTCCGTCTTCGCGCACCAGGGTGGCGGTCAGCCCCAGGCGGCGGCGGGACTGCAGGTCAGAGGTCATGCGGAACACCGGTGCGGGCAGCAGGTGCACTTCGTCGTAGATGATCAGCCCCCAGTCGCGAGAGTCGAACAGCTCCAGCGCCCGGTATTCGCCCTTCGATTTCCGTGTGACCACCTGGTAGGTCGCAATGGTTACGGGGCGGATTTCCTTCTTCTCTCCGGAGTACTCGCCGATCTCGTCCTCGGTCAGGGAGGTACGGCGCACCAGCTCGTCCTTCCACTGCCTGCCCGCGACCGTGTTCGTCACCAGGATCAGGGTGGTGGCCTTCGCTTTTGCCATGGAAGCCGCGCCGACCATCGTCTTACCAGCTCCGCATGGCAGGACGACCACGCCCGAGCCGCCTTCCCAGAAGCTGTCGGCCGCCATCTCCTGGTAATCGCGCAGCTGCCACTGCTCGTGTTCCTGCGACAGTTCGATGGGGTGCGCCTCGCCGTCGACGTAGCCCGCCAGATCCTCTGCAGGCCAGCCGACCTTCAGTAGTTCTTGCTTGAGCCTGCCGCGCTCGGAAGGGTGCACAACGATCGAGTCTTCGTCGATCTCTGTGCCCAACATGGGCTTGATCTTTTTGTGACGCCGAATCTCCGTCAACACAGCCCTGTCGGTCGTCTCCAGCACGAGCCCGTGGGCCGGGTGCTTGATGAGCTTCAGCCGCCCATAGCGATCCATCGTGTCGGCAATGTCGATGAGCAGCGGCTGGGGGACGGGGAACCGCGAGTATGTTTCCAGCACGTCCATGACCTGCTCCGCGTCGTGCCCGGCCGCGCGGGCGTTCCACAGCGCCAGCGGGGTGATGCGGTAGGTGTGCACGTGCTCGGGCGCGCGCTCCAGCTCCGCGAACGGCGCCAGCGCGGTGCGCGCCTCCTGGGCTTGCTCGTGGTCGATTTCCAGCAGCACAGTCTTGTCCGATTGGACGATCAATGGGCCGGTGCCGATACTCACTAGCTGGCGCTCCTAACGGGTCTCGGGGCAGCTTTGGTTAGCTCTGTTTTTGGGACAACCTTCCACTGTAGTCTCCCGCGTACGCACCAGTGGCGCTAGTACTCCACGCTGCTGAGCCGGTGCGGTTGCACGGTGAAGCTTTCCCCGCTGATTTCGGAAACCATGGCGATGGTCGAGGGGCGGATCATCACAATGGAAACTTGGTCACTGGCCTGTTGGCCGTCGTTGTTAACGTAGCTGATCCGCACGATGGTTCCGGAAGAATACGCCTGCGAGATCGCCGCCATCATTTCTTCTGGCGTATGCACAACTCGCGTTCCGTCGGGCTGGCCCTGCGCATCCGGAGTGCTGGTCGTGCCCGCAGCGTTGGCACGCTCGTGGCTGCGCCGGAAGCCTTCGATCGCACTCGCGATAACCTGCTCGCTGTCGTCACCCGTGCCGTCGGCGCTGCGATCGACTGATCCATCGACCGCGCAGCGCAGCCCCGGGCGCGCTGGGGTGGCCACCCGCGACAGCACTGGCGCGTCGGCGACCGCTTGGCCGCCTTCCAGGCGTAGCTGCACGCCCATGGCCTCCAATCGGTCAGTGACAAACGACAGCTGAGCTGCGGAAACCGCCACCGTCGGTGCAATCTTCCGCAGTCGCAGACCCTCGATATCCGGCAGTGCCAGAATACGGTCCAGCGCCGCAGGTTCCTTGGTGCTCAGGTACATCTGCGCCACTCCGGCGGTGGCCTGCGACTGGCTGCGCTCCGCATCATGCAGCATGTAGCGCAGTGCCTGCGGCACGTTCTCTGCCCCGCCCAGCGCGCGGGCTTCCAGAAACTCTTCGATCTCCTCGGCGCCGAGCCCCGACCGCAGCGCTCGCTCTACCGATTCCTTGGACATTCGCCACACACTGGCCATTCCACCGGATTCCTGGTCGCTGAACTTGGCCAGCATCGCCTGATCGGTCGGGTGCAGCAGCCCCGGCGCCATGATCGTGTGATCTGCCTGCACGATCAGTTGCTCCACCGGGGCGGGCAGAATCTCCGCCAATGCGTCGGCCAGATCCGCCACGGGGTCTGCGCTGCCGCTCAGCACGTCACGCAAGGCGCCCATTGCCCGGGTAGGTACGGTTTCTCTTCTTAGGGACGCCAACACTCCGACCTCCTTCGCCTCCTCCCACACCGCATTCCAAGCGGTGTGCGTGGTGCGCCAGGCCTCACCGGGGCGCAATCGCCAGAGCTCCCGGTGAAGTTCGTTCGGTTGGGGCGTAGGGGCGTCATCAAAAAGGGCGGCGAAGGTACGGCGCAGTCCGCGGGCGGCGTGCGATGCGGTGCCGGCTTCGAAGGGGCGCGTGTCGGGTTCCTCGACGAACCAGGGGGCGTAAGCGCTGTTGGCCCAGCCGACTAGGAGGATCGCCCAGGCAGTGGCGGGGGAGGCCTCCAGGAAGTCGAGGGCGAGCTCCGTGGGAGCCCAATAGTCCCGTGCGGGCTGCCCGGCCGGGGTGGGGGTGGCGCGGCCGCGTCCGATGAGGTTCGCGTGGGCGAGCCAGGTGAGCAGATGCAGCGTGGTCTCGGCGGGTTCGTCCCGACGGCGGGCGACTTTGTTGATCTCGCGGGTGCCGATGCCGCCGGACGACAGGGGGACGATCGGGTTGCGGCCGAGGTCTTCGATGAGGTGGCTGAGATCCTGGATTAGCTGCACTGCCTGAGCGGCACCGGCATCGTCGGCGCGGGAGTTCGCGGCGGAGTCGGCTGGGCTGGTCGCACTGGTGGGCGCGAAGTGGCCACCCGGATCGGTGATGAGCGTGCCGTGCAGTAGTTGTTGCACACGGCCGGTGAGGCGGGCGGTCGTATCGTCCAGCTGATCCAAGATGCCCTGGCGGACCAGCGTGGGGAGCGGCTTCGACGGATCCGCACCCTCGTGCAGGGAGGTTGAGTGCCCCACGCCGCCTCCCGCGGCCAAGGTGGATAACAGGCGGCGTTGGCGGGGCGGCAGTTCGTCGACCACTCCCGGCAGCTCGGCCGAGGGGATGGGGCAACGAGTGCCGTCGACGAGCCGCCAGAGCTGCTCCGTGGAGGGCTCGAACATGCGGGGGAGGTGCGGTGGGATCTTCAACTGCGTGGTCGCGCCGGGCAGTTCGGGGGAGGGGAGTTGGAAATCGGGTCCAAAGACCAGCCCCCAGTGGCATAGGGACTGGACGGCCCCGCGTACCTGCTGGTCGTTGGGGCGCTGCTGCGCGGGAGTGCCGGCGATGTCGAAGAGTTCCGTGAGCATCTCGGCCAGATCCGCCACCGTGCACGGGTGGTGGACAGCATCGAGTTCGCAGGCTGCGTGGCAAACGGCCAATTCCAGGGAGTTTAAATGGATCAGCGCCGGGTCTGGGGCATCGCCGAACAGTTCGGCGGACTGGCTGTGGCTACCCGTGCTGCCGGGGATGGACACGGCGGTAGAAAGGTTATCCAGCGCGGCGTTGTTGCCGGTGAGGTTTTCCACGAAGGTCGTGGGGTTGGAAGCCAGCAGGCGGGTAAGTAGATCCGCGAGTGCCTCGTCCGACTGCCCGAACAGCCAGTCCCCATAGGAGGGGAACCCGCTGCGGGTGGAGGCGGGAGACTTGCCTTTGGTGGTCGACTTCGCGGAATGGGGGCACATAATCGACCTATTTTAGCTTGCAGCGTGCCTTTTGCCTTCTGATATGCCAAGATACAACTATGGCTAACGTTGAGAAGAAGGGCTACGTCGACGCAGGCTGGCCCACTGATATCCCAGAGGGTCACCACGCCGTTACCGAGCTGGTGGCTGATACCGCGGGCGCTTTGAGCCCCTACGGCGACATCGAGTTCCCGGTCGATGCTTCCGAGCTGCCGTACGTCCACTCGTTCACTGTTATTAACAAGTAACTGAACGTTCACACCGAGGTGGTGTGCGTCCCCCGTGCTAGAGGGGGGATGCACACCACCCTTGTGCTTTCTGTGGGCAGGTGTGTGGCCTAGCTGTGGTGGTTAAAGAAAAACCGGACTAGCACGCGGAAAGCGTGCCAGCCCGGTGAAGCCTAGATGCTCTTAGTGAGGCAGAACGTGCTGCAGCTGAGCGGAGTACTTCTTGTAGGTGTGGTTCCAGGAAGACTTGTTGGCATTGTAGAAGTCGGTGACTTCCTTCGGAACGGAGAAGCCCAGGGACTCGATGCGCTTGACCAGTGCGTCGTAGAACTTGTCGATGGCCAGAGCGTTGGAGTTGCGGGACAGGTCGCGGACTGCCTGGTTAACAACCGGAGCCGGTGCGACCGGCTTTGCCTTCGGCTTAGCCTTTGGCTTAGCCTTTGGCTTAGCCTTTGGCTTAGCAGCGGCGTTGCGCGGGGTCGGCTTGGAGTTCAGACCCAGCTTGGCGGAGCAAGCCGGCCATGCACCCCAACCCTGGCCAGCCAGAACGCGCTCTGCAACGGCGATCTGCTGGGAGCGGGTTGCCTGGTATGCGTACGGTGCGTACTGCTTACCGCCGTAGGCAGCCCAGGTGGACGGGCTGAACTGCAGGCCACCGTGGAAACCGTTGCCGGTGTTGATGGACCAGTTGCCGCCAGCCTCACACTGAGCCAGGCGATCCCAGTCGGAATCCGGGGCTGCGGAAGCGGTCGGTGCCAGCAGGGCGGAGGTCGCTGCAACAGCAACGCCTGCTACGGACAGGCGGGCTGCGGTGGAGAAAGAGCTGGTCTTTGCGTGACGTGCCATGTTCGCTGAGTTTCCCTTCGGGCGCCAGGTGTTTGTGTATTGACGCCTTTTGTTTCGTTATCTCTTGAAAAACAAGAACTTTATTCGGTTCTGACGTCGAGCAGTTTGCTCGTTCGCCTTTTGGTCATGGGTTACCGTACTGGTTTGTCACGGTTGTGTCACGTTTTTGACAAGATCCGTATCTTAGCTTCCGTTAAGGCGATGGATAAGAACTTATTCTGACCTGGCGTTTACTCTATTGAAACCATTTTGTTATCGTTCCGTTATGTGATGAACGTCACAAATTGGGCGTAACTGGTGGGGTTGCTGAGATTTGCTCTACCTCGGTATTCTCGCTAATCTAGGTCATTCTATTGCCGGAGCGCAGGCACAGTATTTTCTCTATCTTTTCTGCGCTCCCCGTGAAGTAATAAAGGAACAGGGTGATCCCATGCCAACCGGAAAAGTGAAGTGGTACGACGCAGACCGCGGCTACGGCTTCGTCAGCAACCCAGGGGACGAGGACGTCTACGTCGGTTCCCAGGTGCTGCCCGAGGGCGTCACCGAACTGGTCAAGGGCCAGCGCATCGAGTATGAGTTCATTGCCGGCCGCCGTGGCCCGCAGGTGCACACCATGACTGTGCTGGACAACGGCCCCCGCCGTGCACAGCACAAGTACGATGCAGAGCAACTACAGCAGATGGTGCAGGATACGATCACTTTGCTGGATGCCAGCGTACTGCCCGTTCTGCAGTCCGGTCGCCGCCCGGAACGTAAGGAAGCGCGCCAGGTGGCGGAGATTCTGCGCACGATCGCGCGGGAGCTCGACAGCTAACCCCCTAAAAACAGAACTCCAAACCCCCTACCGCAGCCACCTACTGGGCGATTTCGATCGACCAGATGGTTGCGTAGGGGGTTTGTTCGTCGTTGTCATCTAGCCCGACCAGCATGGAGTGCAGCTCCACGACTCGCAGTAGCGGCGTGCTGCCGTCCTTCGCCTTCACGCTTGCCTCGGTCTTCAGGGTGACCTCTTGGCGTTCGTTGCCCTTGTAGTAGTTGTCCTGGTTAGCGCCCGGATCATTGAAGATCTGCAGCATGGACCAATCATGGTCGTACACATCCTCCGGCAGCTTGAGGGTGACCTCCTTCGCATCGCCCATTTCTAGCTTGTAGGGCTCGCTGGGGCGGCAGTCCGGATCATCCAGCTGGCAGGCGGAATACGGGGCGATCTCTACCTCCTTGCCGTCAACGACAGCAATGATTCGCTGGTCCTTAGGCAGGGTCTCGATCTTCCCGTCCTGCCAGCGGTTGTACAGAAGTACGCCGCCGATCACCACGACAACGAGGGCCACGATGGCGCCCATGGTCAGCAATTGCTTGCGCTGCGCACGCTGGCGTTGTTGCTTCTTGGACAGCTTCGGTGCAGGCTTCCCGGTCCCCTTTTCGGTGACCTTCTTAGTGGCCTTGCTGTTAGCCTTTTCGGAAGTGTTCGTGCTGGATTCTTCTTGGTCGCTCACGGTTTTCGATCCTAATTCACTGCGTGGACAAGCCCCAACCAGTTCTGCGAACGCTTCTTAGGCCTGCGGTTCCTTGAAGCGCACCTCGTACATTTCGTCCCACAGCTTGCCCGTCAGATAGAAGCGGTGATCTTCCGGAGTGCTATTCGGAACCACTGCGATGCCGTTGAGGACATCCGCGCCGTCGCGCTTGGCGGCGGGGAACAGGCCGGAGGTGTCAACGACGTGGGTGACCTTGCCGTCCTCCGGGTCGATCTCCAGGATCGTGTTGGTCTGCCAGACGTTCGCCCACACCTTGCCATCCTCAGTGCATTCCAGCTCGTTGAGTTGGTCGGTGCCGGGCACGTCGACGGAGCCGGTTTTGTCGAAAGTCTCGGGGTCGCGGAACGTCAGCGTGCCTGATCCATCGCTCATTACAAGTCGATCCTGTTGGGAGCACAGCCCCCACCCCTCGGTCTCGTAGTCGGCCCGGCCGGTCTCCTCCAACGTGCGCGCATCACGCTTGATTGCCGTGTGTTCCTGCCATGTCAGCTGCCACACCGTATCGCCGTGGATCGCTACGCCCTCGCCGAAGAAGTTGTCGCTGAGCTTTTGCTCGCTGCCTTTCTGCCCTTCCAGATCGGTGTAGTAGATCCGGGATTCGCCACGCAGACCGGTTCCAACCAGCAGTCGCCCATCCTCGGCGGTTTCCAGCCCCTGCGTAAACGCTGACTTATCCCACGGATGCACCTTCTCTACCGTCGCTTCGAGCAGCGGGGCATTGCCGTACTGCTCGGAGGTGTCTCCTTGTTTAATTGGGGACGCCCCGTCGTCCGAACCGCACGCCGATAACGCACACGCTAAGGCTGCAGCTCCTACAGCTGCGACGACCTGGGTCGACACACGCCCTTTCTGGGATCGGGGGAGGGATGCGTGAGGGTGGCGTCGATAAGAGAACATGCAACCATCATGCACCACAGCGAGGGGATGGCAGGCATAATGGTTCAGGTGAGTAAGAAGATTAAGGCAGATCCGATACTTTTTTCTGCACAGGCAAAGGACATGGCCCGCGCCGCGGTGGAAGAGGTCGGCGACGACGAGGTGGGGGAGTTCCTCGGCATCGCGACGCAGGATGAGGGGGTAGGGGTCTACCGCTTCGGCAGCCGCGTCCCCGGCTATCGGGGCTGGGAGTGGGTCGTGGTGCTGGTGACAGTGCCGGGCAGTGGGGTTCTCACGATCAATGAGGTGAGTTTGCAGGCAGGGGAGCAGGCCTCCCTGGCGCCAGAGTGGGTGCCTTACGAGGACCGGGTGCAGCCCGGCGACCTCGGCCCCGGCGATACGCTGCCGCCGCGCCGCGACGACGAGCGGCTGATCGCCTGGGCGCAGCTGCAGGACGGTGATGGCTTCCTGCGCAACCCGCGGGCCGGAAACACCCTGTCCCACGTGGGGCTGAAGCAGGCCCAGCGCAGGTGGCGCGAAGGCGACTATGGGCCGAGGTCCGAATTTGCCAAAAAGGCGGAGCTGCAGTGCGAGACTTGCGCGTTCTACCTGCCCGTCGACGATGTAGACAACCGCATCGGCATATGCGCTAACGAATACTCCGCCGATGGCCGCGTGGTGCAGGAAGATTATGGCTGCGGTGCGCACTCAGCGACTGTAGAGGAATCCATCGGCGAGGAGCTGGGCGAAGGCACCAGCAACTACGGCGTGTATGTCGACGGTGGGCTATCGCGCTTCGAGTAACCCCTTGATGCCCTTCGAGTAGCCTTTAATAGTTGCAAAAATACCCTGCGTAGTGGTTACTTATTACTTGTCGTTTCATATTGTGGTGACTGCCTACAGTTCTGGGATTGGGGCAGTACCCACGAACTACTCGTACAGGTAGGGGAGAATCCCGCATGTCAGATGCACAGGCCGCGAAGGCCGAGAAGAAGGTGGATAAGAAATCCACAAACGAGGATCGCGGCTTCCTAGACCGCTACTTCCAGATCTCGGAGCGTAACTCCACGGTGGGCACCGAGATCCGTGGCGGTGTGGTCACGTTTTTCGCGATGGCCTACATCATCATCCTAAACCCGCTGATCCTGGGCACTAGCGCAGACATTAACGGCGACGAGCTGGGCACGGCCCGCGTGGCTGCCGTTACCGCTCTGGCCGCTGGTGTGATGACCATTGCCTTTGGCGTGATTGCCCGCTACCCCTTCGGCATCGCCGCTGGCTTGGGCATTAATACCCTGGTGGCGGTTACTTTCGTCGGCACCGAAGGGCTTTCGTGGCCCGAGGCGATGGGCCTGGTGGTGATCGACGGTATTCTCATTGTGCTGCTGGCGATCTCCGGCTTCCGCGAGGCCGTGTTCAACTCCATCCCCGCCTCCTTGAAGGCCGCCATCGGCGTGGGCATCGGCCTGTTTATCGCCCTGATTGGTCTGGTGGATTCCGGTTTTGTTCGCCGTATCCCCGATGCTGCGGGCACGACCGTGCCGGTTGGCCTGGGTATTAATGGTTCGATTGCTTCCTGGCCCACGTTGGTATTCATCCTCGGCCTGCTCATCTGCGGCACCCTGGTGGTGCGCCAGGTTCGCGGTGGCCTGTTCATCGGCATCGTCGCCAACACGATCATCGCCATGATCGTGGAGGCCATCACGCACACCGGCCCGTCCTTCGTTAACGGCGAGCCCAACCCGAAGGGCTGGAACCTGGCCGTCCCGCAGGGGCCGGATTCCCTAGGTGGAATCCCCGACCTTTCCCTGGTCGGTGCCGTGGATCTGTTCGGTGCGTTCACCCGCGTGGGAGTGCTGGCAGCCTGCATGCTGATCTTCACCCTGGTGCTGGCTAACTTCTTCGACGCGATGGGCACCATGACGGCCCTGGGTAAGCAGGCCAAGCTGGCGGACGAGGAAGGTCGCCTGCCGAACCTGCGCACCGCGCTGATCGTCGAGGGCGGCGGTGCGGTCGTAGGCGGTGCCGTTTCCGGTTCCTCGAACACCGTGTACGTCGACTCGGCCGCTGGCATCGGCGATGGCGCCCGTACTGGTCTGGCCAATGTGGTCACCGGTCTGCTGTTCATCCTGGCGATGTTCTTCACCCCGCTGTACGAGGTCGTGCCGATCGAGGCCGCCGCCCCGGTTCTGGTGATCGTCGGTGCGATGATGATGGCGCAGGTCAAGGACATTGACTTCTCCCGCTTCGACATTGCCCTCCCGGCTTTCCTGACCATCGTGGTCATGCCGTTTACCTACTCCATCGCCAACGGCATCGGCGTGGGCTTCATCACCTACGTCGCCATGGCTGTGGTAGGTGGCCGCGCGAAGAAGGTCCACCCGCTGCTGTATCTGGTGGCCGTGATGTTCGTGGTTTTTTTTGCCGCCGATCCAGTGATGGACGTTCTGCGGGGCTAGCCTGTGGCTGATTTTTCGCCTACCCGCATTGATGATCCGCGCGACCCGCGTCTGGATGACTTTCGGAACCTCAACGCGTCCGATAAGAAGTCCGGCGAGCAGTTGATCATCGCGGAGGGCACTTTGGTCGTCCCGCGCCTGCTGGCCAGCCCGTATCCGACCCGGGCGGTCGTGGGGTTCCCGGGGAAACTGCGGGCGATCGAGGAGAGCTTGTCTAGCTCTTTTTCGGGGGATGACGCCCCGTTCTCCGTATTCGAGGTCTCCCGCGAGGTCTTGAAGGAGGTAGCGGGCTTCGATATGCATAGGGGCTTGGTGGCCTCGGCGGATCGCCTGCTGGAGAGTGAGGAGCTTTCCGTGGAAGCGCTGTTGGACCAGCTGGAGGCGACCGAAGACACCGAGGGCACTGAGGGCACCGAGGGGGCCAGCGGCGTGATTGCCGTGCTGGAGGGAGTGGGGGACCACGAAAACATCGGCTCGATCTTCCGCAATGCAGCAGGCCTGGGGGTGGATGCGGTGCTGTTCGGTGCGGCTACTGCCGACCCTCTGTACCGCCGTAGCGTGCGCGTGTCGATGGGGCACGTGTTGCGCCTGCCGTGGGCTAGATTCCCCGGCACGACTACGACGTGGCAGAGGGATCTGCAGCTGTTGCAGAGTCGTGGCTATGAGGTGGTGGCGCTGACCCCGTCGGGGAACACGACGCTGCGCGAGGCAACCGAGGCTGCCCGGGAACGGGGTAAGAAGGTTGCGGTGATGGTGGGAGCGGAAGGTCCTGGCTTAACCGAGCATGCCATGCGGGCCGCGGATGTGCGGGCCGTGATCCCGATGGCTCGCGGCACCGATTCTTTGAATGTTGCGACGGCGGCGGCGATCGCCTTTTACGAGGCCGTGCGCTAACGGAGTTGGCTAGGAAAATAGCTGAGTCTTAGTTGCCACGGCTGCGGCGACGAACCTCGTCGCCGATTTTCTTGGACGCCCCGCGCAGCCCCTTGATGGTGGCGCTGAACCCTTTGCGGGCACCACTGCTCAGGGAGTTCAGGACGTTCTTCGCGACCTCTGCAGAACTCGGCTCGCTGGCGCCGGAGGGGGCTGCGTAATCGTCGTAGCCTTGCTCCTCGTCGTAGACAGACACCTTGTCCTCCGGCTGACTCGGCCCGTGCGTGAGGCCGTCATATTCGGAGGACTTCGCCTCCGGACGACCGTCGACGGCGAAGGCCGCCACTGGCAGGGCAGGGGCGGATTCTGTCAGGGAGAACCCTAGCCAGGACTCAATGGCAGCGGTGGCCAGTTCCGCGGGGATGAATGGCAACTGAATGCCGTGGGCCTCCGTGGTGCCGGCCCAGTAGTCGGCTTCGAATTCGCAAGGCAGGCCGGTATCTTCAAACACCGTCTCCTGCGTCGCGCAGAAGGAGCGTTTGAGTGTGCCACCGGACCAGTGGGCGAAGCCGCCGAAGGTTTCGTCGACCTCCGTGGACGCAGGATCCCCACCATCACCTGGTTTCGTGGATGCCGCGGTCTCCGGGTCTGCCACCACACAGGAGGCGTAGACATCGGCCGCGCTGACCAGCGTGCGGTAGCGCTCCGGAAGCTCGGAGAGCTTGCGCAGATCCGGAATGACGGTCTGCACTACGGAGAGCCCCGGGTAGCCGCCGATGTAGAACTCGTCGACGCCCGGCGTTGCGCTACGGGTCATGTCGAAGTCGCCGATGTGAGTCAGCGGCCAGGCGGGATTCAGCTGCGCCAGGTACTTGCGGGCAAAACCGCGGTCGACCTTATGTTCCTGATGCACGACCGTGCTTGGGTTGGCCGCATTCACAAACCATAAGGTCACCAGGGTCACAGCAGTGGCTCCTTCTAACGCCTAATTCTTCTTCTTGGGGTTGGTGCGCACCCCGAGGAGCACGTCCTCCCAATGCGGGGTGACGGCCTTGCGCTTGCGCTTCGGCTTGGCCGACTTTGCGTCCGGGTGCATTAGGAATTCATTATCCGCACGATCCCCCTGATCCGCAGGGGAAGCGCCTGCAACGGGGGTGTTCTCCTCCGGGGAAGGTGCACCCTCCGGCGCTGCGTTCTCCGGATCCATAGGGGCATCCCGCCAACCCTGCGCGCCCGGGCCCTGGGTGGGGTGGAGTAGTGGGGTGACCGGCGAAACGCTGCGCACCGGTTGCCCATAGCGCGGGTTCACCAGGTCGCCCGCGATGCTGTTGTGTGGGTGCGCCAGTGGCTTATCCGATCCGCGCAGCTCCACGATGAACTCTGCGGTGTGGGTTGCCGTCCGTCCCGCCGAGTCCTTTTCCCAGGCCACAGTGACGATCCACTGCTTAGTGGCGTTCTGGTAGGCATCCCATTCGGCGTCCGATAGCGACTCGCCGTGGGCAGCCAGTGCGGTTGCCAGAACCTCCCACAGCGGCTGATTCGATACGCCGTCGGCATTCACCGGAAGTGCCGCGTGAGCCAACTCTGCAATGCGGGCACGCTCCTGCAGGATCGGCCAGGCATAGGGCTCGATGCGCGCCTCGTCCGTGTCGGCCTCGTCGGCCAGCTCGGCAACGGTCGCACCCTGGCGGATACGATCCTGGATCATCCGGGGAGACATCGCGATCTTCGTGCGGTGTGGCCGCGCATTCGGGCGGTCCTTGTCGCGCCCCTGGAATAGCGACGCCACCTCGCCATCCGTGCCCTCCGCGGCCTCATCGCCGGCATTGGAGCCGGCAGTGTCGGCGTCGCTAGTGGTGGCGCTGTCGGAGGAAGTGCTGCCAGCAGTGCTGCTGTCAGCGTCGGCGCTGTCAACGTCGGTGGAGTTAGCAGTGGGGGAAGAATCCTCCTCGCCCGCCGAGGCAGACGCATCGGCCGTGTTCACTTCGTTGTTTCCGACCGTGGGGGCGTCACTAAGAAAAGAGCGAAGCTCGTCCGTGACGGGCAGGAAGTACTCTGCGATAGGGCCACCGACGGCGGGATCCACGGCGCGCAGCACGAGCGACGAGGCATCGCTATCGGCGACGACAAATTTCAGCTCTTGCAACTTGGCCTCCTGACGGGTGACGTGGCGGGTGATGCGCTAAAAAGCTACGGCGAATGACGGCCGTGTTATTAACATCACCCTCCAACCATAGCCAAAAGCGGAATTACTTTGCTGCGTGGCCGCCGTCGAGGATGAAGTCGATGGCGCCGGTCAGCTTCTTGATGTCCTCCGGGTCGATGGCCGGGAACATGCCGATACGCAGCTGGTTACGGCCCAGCTTGCGGTAAGGCTCCGTATCCAGAATGCCGTTGGCGCGCAGGATCTTGGCGACCTTAGCGGCATCGATGTTGTCGTCGAAATCGATGGTGCCGACGACGAGGGAGCGGGAATCCGCATCCTCGACGAACGGGGTGGCCTCCGCGCGGGAATCAGCCCAGCTGTACAGAGCCTGGGAGGACTCGCTGGTGCGGGCGACCATGCCGTCCAGACCACCGTTGGCGTTCATCCACTTCACCTGGTCATCCAGCATCAGCAGGGTGCCGACGGCCGGGGTGTTGTAGGTCTGGTTCTTGCGGGAGTTATCCACGGCGGTCTTCAGATCCAAGAAGGCCGGGATGTAGCGATCGGACGCGGCGATCTCCTCGACACGCTCCAGGGCAGCGGGGGAGAAAGCAGCCAGCCACAGGCCACCATCGGAAGCGAAGCACTTCTGCGGGCTGAAGTAGTACACGTCAGCTTCGTTCATGTCGACGGGCAGTCCGCCGGCGCCGGAGGTTGCGTCGATGGCGACGAGAGTGTCGTCCGAAGCGGCCTTGGGGCGGGTAACCGGAACCATTGCGCCGGTGGAGGTCTCGTTGTGCGCCCAGCCGATCAGGTCAGCATCGGTGCCATCCAACTGGCTCGGTGCCGGGGCGGTGCCCGGGTCGCCGGCGACGACCTGCGGCTCGTCCAGCCACGGGGCCTTCTTGGAAACGCTGGCGAACTTAGAGGAGAACTCGCCGTAGGTAAGGTGCGCGGACTTGTTGCGGATCAGGCCGAAGGAAGCGGCATCCCAGAACGCAGTAGCGCCACCCAGGGAGAGCACGATCTCGTAACCCTCCGGCAGGCTGAACAGCTCGGAGAGGCCTTCGCGCACAGAACCGACGACGTCCTTCACGCCAGCTTGGCGGTGGGAGGTGCCCATGATGGCGGCGTTGTCCTGGATTGCCTGCAGTTGCGCGGGGCGCACCTTGGACGGGCCACAGCCGAAGCGGCCGTCGGCGGGGATGAACTCCGCGGGGATGGTGGGCAGAGTGTTCTGGTCGTTGGCAGGTGCGTTCATCTTTACCTCAGTTACCTTCAGTTGCCTTTGGTTAGTATCTGATTTCTTAGGGTAGACGGTCGGAATGGAGTGATGTCCAGAAAGTGCCAAAAATATAAGAACCGCTGCGGAAACCGCACTGAATGGTGGGGAGAGTTACCCCCGGTGGCGGCAGTTATTCTGTCACCTGCATCACACAGGCGTTAGAGTGTGCTGTATCCCCCCGCGGGCTTTACTGTGCTAGTAACGCCATACGGGGAAGCTCCAAAGCGGCTACAATTTACAAGTGAAACCGTGAATCTGTGTTCCGCTCCAACGGCGTCGGCGCGACTTTTACCAAAGTAACCGCTAAGAATCGCTGCGGGCAGGCACGTGAACATTTCAGAAAGGGATGTCAATGGCTACTGATAATCAGGACAAGGCCGTTCTCCACTACCCAGGTGGAGAGTACGAAATGGACATTGTCCGCGCCACCGAAGGCAACGACGGTGTGGCACTGGGCAAGATGCTGGCAGAGACCGGCTTGACCACCCTGGATCCCGGCTACGTGAACACCGGTTCCACCAAGTCCGCCATCACCTACATCGACGGTGCTAACGGCATCCTGCGTTATCGCGGTTACGACATCGCCGACCTGGCTAACAACGCAACTTTTAACGAGGTTTCCTACCTGCTGATCAACGGCGAGCTGCCGAACGAGGAGCAGGCGGAGGAGTTCAACAGCAACATCCGCAAGCACACCCTGCTGGACGAGGACTTCAAGGCGCAGTTCCGCGTGTTCCCGCGTGATGCTCACCCGATGAGCGTTCTGGCTTCCTCCCTGAATATTCTGTCCACCTACTACCAGGACTCCCTGAACCCGCTGGATCCGGAGCACCAGAAGCTGAACACCTACCGCCTGATGGCGAAGGTACCGATGCTGGCTGCGTACGCTTACCGCGCCTCCAAGGGTAAGCCGTACATGTACCCGGATAACTCCATGAACGCGCGCCAGAACTTCCTGCGCCAGATGTTCGGTTACCCGACCGAGCCTTTCGAGGACGATCCGGTGGTCACCAAGGCTCTGGACAAGCTGCTGATCCTGCACGCTGACCACGAGCAGAACTGCTCCACCTCCACCGTCCGCATGGTTGGTTCTTCCCAGGCCAACATGTTCGTCTCCATCGCTGCGGGCATCAACGCCCTGTCCGGCCCGCTGCACGGCGGC
The DNA here is from genome assembly GCF_014335105.1 of Corynebacterium sp. LK28. Taxonomy (NCBI): domain Bacteria; kingdom Bacillati; phylum Actinomycetota; class Actinomycetes; order Mycobacteriales; family Corynebacteriaceae; genus Corynebacterium; species Corynebacterium sp. LK28. The sequence goes on from NZ_PDGZ01000007.1 coordinate 28,338, forward strand.
GCTAACCAGGCTGTTCTGGAGATGCTGGAGGAGATCCACGCTAACGGCGGCGACGCTACCGACTTCATGAACCGCGTGAAGAACAAGGAGCCGGGTGTGAAGCTGATGGGCTTCGGCCACCGCGTGTACAAGAACTACGATCCGCGCGCGGCCATCGTCAAGGAGTCCGCACACGAGATCCTGAACCACCTAGGTGGCGACCACCTGCTGGATCTGGCTATGAAGCTGGAAGAGATCGCGCTGGCTGATGATTACTTCATCTCCCGCAAGCTCTACCCGAACGTTGACTTCTACACCGGCCTGATCTACCGCGCCATGGGCTTCCCGACGGACTTCTTCACCGTCCTGTTCGCCATGGGTCGCCTGCCGGGCTGGATCGCACACTACCTGGAGCAAGTCAACGACCCGACCGCGAAGATCAACCGTCCGCGTCAGATCTACACTGGCCAGGGTGCTCGTAAGCTCTAAACCCTGTGTGGTGACGCCCCCTCGGTGTGGCTGCGCGAAGCGCATGCCCCAAGGGGGCTTTTCGCGTTTTGCTAGGGTGGAGCCTCGAGAAGCTATCAGTTTTCGAAGGAGACTTCCCATGAGCAAACCGCAGATCGACATCCCGACTGGGGGAGCCCCGCAGGACCTGGTGATTGAGGATTTGGTGGTCGGCGACGGCGCGGAGGCCGTGCCGGGTGGCATGGTTGAGGTGCACTACGTGGGAGTGGACTTCGAGACTGGCGAGGAGTTCGACTCCTCGTGGGATCGCGGCGGGTCCATCGAGTTTCCTTTTTCCGGCCTGATCGAAGGGTGGCAGGAAGGCATCCCGGGCATGCGCGCCGGTGGCCGCCGCAAGCTGATCATTCCCCCGGAGAAGGCTTATGGTCCGGCCGAGCTGGGGCAAGACCTATCTGGACGCACGCTGGTTTACATCATTGATCTGATCAGCGTGAACTAAGGCGCCCCGTCGCCTTTAACTAGGGCGCCTTATCGCCGTGAACTTATTTGGGCGACTAGGCGCCCTTCAGCGCCTTCGCCCATCTCATCTTCTTGCCATTGTTCAGGATGGAGTTGCGGTAGACGCGGGCTACCAGCAGAATCACCAGAACCGTCGTGATCGCGGCAATCAGGAAGCTCAGCAGCACCTGTGGCAACCCCATCGTGCCCGCGGCCATGTTCATTGGTGCGACCGTCAGACTGAACGGCGGAACCCACCCCAGCACCTGCATGAGCGTGGAGTCCATGTTGCTGATGCCGAACAGTGGAGCGTAGGTCATACCCATGATGAACAGCAGGATCGGAGCCTGAGTGGATTGCAGATCCTCCGTACGAGAGACCATGGAACCCGCTGCGGCATAGAGGCTGCCGAAGAACAGCATGCCGATGCAGAAAGCCAGCAGCATCAGAGCCACCACTGTGTAGTCGAAGTCCACATCTCCCAGTAGACCGGAGAGCGACACAGCGACCGCGCCGATGATCAGCAGCACCGCGGTGCCGAGGAAGCCGAAGATCGTGTTGCCGATGATCTTGCCGGCGAGGAAATCCATTGGGCGGGCGGAGGCCAGGATGATCTCCACTACGCGCGAGGACTTCTCCTCAGTGATGCGCCCGCCGACGTTAGCGGCGAAGAGGATGATGAAGTAAGCCATCAGCATCACGCCCACCAGGGCGGTGACAATCTGCGGCCCGTTGGCCTCCATCGAGTCCTCTTCCTTCAGATCCACCGTCTCCAACTGCGTGGAGGGGGTGGCCTTGGCGAACTCCTCGGGGGATACGCCTACCTTGTGCAGCGCCTCAGACTGCGCGTGCGCATTAATGGCGGCACTAACGGCGCTGAGGATCGCCGGGTCGGGTTCTCCCTCGGTGAGCAGCTCGTAGCCGGAATCCGTCTTCACCAGCGCTGCTGACAGGTCGCCGTCGGTCACCTTGGAGGACGCTGCGTCGCGAGAATCCACAGTTTCGGCCTCTACGCCACTGGAACTGTCCGACCCCTTTGGGGTGCCGTTAGCGGAGGCGGAGGGGGCGTCCACAAACTCCTTTTCAATCCCTACAAGGCCGAGCTTCGGGGTTTCGTTGCCGTCGTCCTTCTTGGCGAACCATGCGCCAGCGAACACGCCGATGAGCATGACGGCGATGACGACAATCAGGGAGAACATGATCGCCTTGCTGCGGGAGGCCACCTGAATTTCGCGCTTGGCGACGGTGGCGATGGTGTTGGGGGAAGAGTAACTCATGATTCGACGACCTCCTGGAAGAGCTCTGCAAGGTGCGGGATGCGGCGGGAGAACGAGTGGACCGGGCCGACGGCCAGCGCGGCCTGCAGGATTTGCTGATCCTGGTCGGTGGACTCGGCCTCTAGCAGCACGCCATCGCCGAAGTCCTCGACCAGGCTCGTGCCCAGTGGGTACCAGTCGCGAGCCGGGGTGCGTACCTCGTAGACCAGGGGACCGCGGGTGCGCAGCTCGTCAACGGTGCCCTCGGCCTTCATGCGCCCCTTTGAAATGATGCCCACGCGGTCGCACAGGCGCTGCACCAAATCCAGCTGGTGGGAGCTGAACAGCACCGGCACGCCCGCCTTGCAGCGCTCGACCAGCAGATCGCTCATGACGTTCACGGCCACGGGGTCGAGGCCGGAGAAAGGCTCGTCCAGGATGAGCAGCTCGGGGTCGTGGATCAGCGAGGCCGCCAGCTGGACGCGCTGCTGGTTACCCAGCGACAGCTCCTCCAGCTTGTCGTCTGCGCGCTCGGCCAGGCCGAGCTGTTCCAGCAGGCTTTCCGCGTTCTGCTTAGCGGCTGTGTCGTTCAGGCCGTGTAGTCGGGCGAAGAAGCGCAGCTGGTCGCCGATCTTCTCCTTCGCGTACAGCCCGCGTTCTTCCGGCATGTAGCCGATGCGGCGGCGCAAGTCGTCGTCGATCGGCTTTTCGCCCATGAGCACTTCGCCGCTGTCCGCCGCGAGCACGCCCAGTGCGATGCGCATGGTGGTGGACTTGCCTGCGCCATTCGAACCGACGAAGCCATACATTTCGCCTGGCTGAACGTGGAGCGTCATGTCGTGGAGGACCTGATGGTCCCCATAACTCTTATTGAGGTTATTGATATAGAGGGATTCCATTTATTCCTTGAATCTGTTCTTAACGAAAGAAGGACTTTTCGTATTGTCTCATAAGCCAAAGCATCATGACTGGCCGTAGCTACCCGCACTGTCGCGAGAAACCGGCAAGGGGCGTACAACGGAAAGCATGAGCGAAAATATCAACGCAGTACCGACCCTTGAAATGAACGACGGCAAGACCATCCCGCAGCTAGGCCTGGGCGTGTGGCAGCTCAGCGACGAGGACACCTACACCTCGGTGCGGGCGGCCATTGAGACCGGCTACCGCCACATTGATACCGCCGCGATTTACGGCAATGAAGAGGCCGTGGGGCGCGCCGTGGCTGACGCTGTGAAGGCCGGCGACGTGCAGCGCGAGGAGCTGTTCATCACGACCAAGCTGTGGAACGCCGACCAGGCCCGCGGCAAGGAGGCCTTCGCGGAGTCCCAGCAAAAACTGGGCATGGACTACGTAGACCTGTACCTGCTGCACTGGCCGTGCCCGAAGGCCGATAAGTTCGTGCAGGCCTACGACACGATGGCGGAGATCCAGCAGTCCGGCGGTGCTACCAGCATCGGCGTGTGCAACTTCTACCCCGAGGCACTGGATGCGCTGAAGCAGGCAGGCCACATCCCGGCGGTGAACCAGATCGAGGTTCACCCAGGCTTTAGTCAGGCCGAGCAGCGCGCGGATAACCGTAACCGCGGGATCGTTACCCAGGCATGGTCGCCGCTGGGGCAGGGGCAGAACCTAACCGACCCGACCATAGCGAAGATCGCCGCCGAACACGGCGTAAGCGTGGCACAGGCCATTATCCGCTGGCATATCCAGCGCGGTGATGTGGTGATCCCGCGTTCCTCCAAGGTCGAGCGCGTGCGCCAGAACTTCGACGTCTTCGGCTTTGAGCTGTCCGCCGACGAGGTCGCCGCCATTGAGGCTCTGGACGTGGAGGACGGCCGCATCGGCGGCGATCCACACACCTTCCACGCTGGACTGGAGGACTAGTCAGCCAGCAGGCCAGTTCCGGCGAAACACCAGCGCACGGCGCCGCCCCTGCGGTACATTGCTAGCCATGAGCGCAGGGCACGTCATCACCCATATCGAGGCCACCGGGTCAGCCGAAGGCGAAGCGGCTGAGGCCACCGCCCCACAGGTCGGCGTGATCACGCTGAACCGCCCGGAGAAGCGCAACGCCCTTAACGCCGCCATCGCCACCGCCGTGGCCGAGGCCGTCCGCACCCACACTGCAGCTGGGGTGCGCGCCATTCTGATCCGCGGCGAAGGACCCGTCTTCTGCGCCGGTGCCGACCTTTCCGGTGGCGTGTACGCCGATGATTTCTGGTCCGCCATGGAGGACATGCTCTCGGCCATCCAGACCACCCCGGTGCCCGTCATCGCCGACATCCACGGCCCGGCGGTCGGTGCGGGCTGTCAGATTGCCCTGGCCTGTGACCTGCGCGTTTTTGCCGACAAGGGCGCCTGCTGGGTGCCTGTCGCCGAGCACGGCTTCGCCCTGGATCTGTGGACCCACGCCCGCGCCCGCGAGCTGATGGGCGGCGCGCTGGCCCGCAACGTGTTCTTGGCAGGCGCCCGGGTAAGCGCCGACCAGGCAAGGGCGACGGGTTTTTCTGTTGTTCTTGATGACGCCACCCCCAACGCCACCGCCTTTGCACATCGGGTGGCGCGCCAGGCTCCGCTGTCCATGGAGCATTCGAAGCGCGTGTTTAACAGCCCCGACATGCACGCGGATGCGGAGCTGCAGCAGATGATGGTGGACGTATGGGCCAGCGAGGACGTGCAGGAGGCGCGCCGGGCGCGCGCTGAGAAACGCGCTCCGCAGTTCAGGGGGCGCTAGACCCCGGCTCCGCTAGTCGCGCCCTTCCACAGACCAGGTGTGCACCGGCTGGCCGCTGGTCTGGTGGGCGATGTAGCGCTGCATCATAGTGGCCAGCGCCTCGGTTCGCTCGGCGGATTCCGGCTCGCTGTTCGGAGCTAGCCGGTTGACGGTATCCAGCTGCCACGTCGCGCCATTCTGTCCGCTGCGGGCGCGGCCTTCGATGATTCCCAGGTAGGTCTCGATCAGTTCGGAATCCACGTCCAGCAGCTCCAGTCCCTCGCGGGCCTGTTCGAGCAGATGCTCGGTAATCAGCTGGCGGACCGGAACAGTCCCCACACGCGGCCAGCGCATGCTGGCGCGCAGCCCTTCGCGGGCGCCGGCGAGGAAGTTACTGTGGGCGTCCTCAAAAGAAAGGCGTGACCACACGGGTCGATTCTGCGTGCCCAAGAACTTGACCAGCCCGTAGTAGAAGGCAGCGTCCGCGACGATATCGGCGGTGGTCGGCCCGGCGGGCAGCAGGCGGTTCTCCACGCGGATGTGAGAGCGCTCCAGGTTCGGGTCGTAGATTGGGCGGTTCCAGCGCCAGATCGTGCCGTTGTGCAGGTTCATGTAGTGCAGGCCCGGGCTGTCGCCGGACATGATGGGTGTGCCTGCCTCCATGCGATCCTCGGGCAGGAGAGGGGAGAAGTAGCGGCCGTTCTCTTCAAACAGGTCGAATACGCTGGTGATCCACCGTTCGCCGAACCACACGCGTGGGCGCACGCCCTGGTTGACGAGCTCCGCGGTGCGCGTGTCGATGGCTTGCTGGAAGACGGGGATGCGCGATTCGTGCCACAGCTTGTGGCCGACGAACAGCGGGGAGTTGGCACTGAGTGCTGCCTGCACACCCGCGATGGCCTGAGATGCGTTCCAAGCGTTGGCGAAGAGGTTCGGCGCGACCTGTAGGTGCAGCTGCATGGAGGTGCAGGCCGATTCCGGGGCGATGTCCTCGAAGTCGTGGCGGTAGGTGTCGACGGTGCCGAGGACGCGGCCGGGGAGCGCACCTTCGAGTTCGATGCGGACGAGCTCGCCGCGGGATTCCAGGATGGCGTTGTTCAGTGCCTTGTAGCGGTTTTCGTTGGTGATCCAGGCGGGGTCGCTGAGGAAGTCGGTGGTCAGGGTGGGGAGCGTGCCGATCATCACGGCGTGGGAGCCGAGCTGCTTGGCGGCCTTCTGCACCGCACGCAGGCGCTCGTCGAGGCCTTCCTGCAGTTGCTCGAGCCCGCGGCCGGTGATGGCCAGCGGGGGATGGTTCATCTCTACGTTGTAGGAGCCGATCTCGGATTGGTATTCGCCCGGGTGGGTTTCCTCCAGCTTTTCCAGCACGCCTTCGTTGCAGCGTTTGGGCTGCATGTCGTCGCCGACGAGGTTCATCTCGAGTTCCAGGCCGATGGTGCCCTGGTTGATGAACTCTGCGTCCTGCAGGTGCTTGTCGAAGACCTCCAGCTCGGCGTTGAGGCGCTCGCGGAAGCGGGTGCGTTGTTTCGGTGTGTAGGTATCTTTAGATACTGCTTCGCCCATGCTTATGAATCGTAGCCTCGCTGCGGGTGCGGTGCGGTGTTTCTTTGGTACGGACGCCCCCTACTTCCCAGCAGGCTTGAGGTCTGGTTAACGGGGAGTGCAGGTGGGCTTGTAAGATGTACTTCGCACGGTCGGCAGTCGGCAGATAATTGCTGGTAGTCGTTGGATCGTGCGATTGCCCTAGTAGCTCAGTGGATAGAGCACGGCTCTCCTAAAGCCGGTGTCGGAGGTTCGATTCCTCTCTGGGGCACGCTGGAAGTCTCGAGACATCGTTCCGGTCGGTGTCTCGAGATTTTTGTTTTTGGTTGCCCCGACTGGGGTTGAGTTCGTTGTCTTTCTTGTTGTAGTAGATCTTTTCTTCGGTAAGTGTGTAGGCAGCGATTTGTGCTCCGGTGGCGGTTATTTTGATGTCGACGTGGTTGTCGATGCAGACACCATGGTGATTGGTTCCCCCGCCCCATCGGCGGCCGATGTAGAGGCGGCGTAGTTTACTGCCCCATCGCAGGGTTGTCTTGCCGTTGGTGCCTACTTTGTCGGTGCGTAGTCGGTAGTCGTGCTCTGGTTTGATGTCCGCTTACCTGCATTCACCCCCATTAAGGGTGAATCTTCAGATCAAAACTAGAAGTAGTTTATAAAGAGTATTATCTGTATTAGGTAAGCCTTGCCTTTCCTGCTGTTCATGAATCGAGGTTTACGATGACCCAACAGTCCTCTACGCCCGCACGGAGTACAAGCTCATCCAGTGGGTCGACGGCACGTTTAAACACCAGAGATCTCATCAACGCTGGCATCTTTGCTGCACTTTACTTTGTAATCACCTTTATAAGCGGAATGATTGGATTCGCAGGACCACAATTCATGTTTATTGGATGGTTTATCGCGGCAATCGCAAACGGAATCGTGCTAGCGCTTTATGCCGTCCGCACGTCCAAAATGGGTGCTTTCACCCTCGTCGGTGGTATTAACGGATTAGCATTCATGCTCACCGGACACTACTTCTGGACCTTGCTGGGAAGCATAATTCTTGGGTTTATCGCAGATTTGATTATTACAAAAAGCCACCTCAGTATTGCCAAGTCCTTCCCTATTGCCTACGGCATCTTCTGTGTCTGGATTTCTTTGCCTTTTATCCCGCTAATTCTGGATACGGACTCATACTACGTCGATATCGCAGACCAAATGGGTCAAGAATACGCCGATGCTATGTCGGATATCTTCCAGCCATGGACCATTGGAGTACTGGCCATTTGTGCGCTCATCGTCGGCTTTATCGGAGGAAAGGTCGGAGTTCGCGTCGGCCGCAAACACTTTGAAAGCGCTGGTCTCCTGTGAGCCTGCAAAAACAGGGCGTGCTTCGTCGATCTTCGATCGATCCACGGACCGTGCTGCTTTCTGTTCTAGTAATCAATGCGGTAGCTCTCAGCCACGGCCACCTACCGACACTGCTGATTTCTATCGCCTTCAGCTCCATCGCACTAGCTACAGTAAAGCCACACTATGGTCTTATTTGCCTGTTCGCTTTTGCATTATCCTATCTAGGGTATTGGGGCCTATTACAGCTTCCTGGCTCCACATTTTTCGCTTTTTCAGCGGCAATTTTTTCGTGGCTAAGCCGTTTTGTCATCAGCATGTCCATCGGCGCATTCGGCTTGCTCACTCTCACACCATCCACGTTGACCTCAGCACTGCGGGACCTGCGTTTACCAGGCTGGGCCACCATTCCACCGGCGGTTTTCCTGCGCGTTTTGCCGATAATCGTGGCAGAAGCCAAAGCGATCCGCGACGCCATGGTCCTTCGGGGTCTCCAGCCTGGAGTAAAAAGCTGGATCACACAGCCCACACAATCGTCCGCGATGCTGATCATCCCCCTATTAGGCGCCGTCGTCCGCGCTGGTGATGAGCTCGCTGCCTCTGCTCTTGTCCGCGGATTGGGAGGCCCCACACGCCCAACCACCACCGCCGATCTTTCCTTCAAGCTTGTCGATGCAACTGCACTAGCTGGGTTGGGCCTCATTGTTGCCTCTGTCTGGCTTCCCACGGAGGTCCACTTATGAACGAACGCAGTATCGCAACCAGTGTAAACGCCCACAACGCTTCTTTTACATATCCATTGGGCGCTCGGCCAGGCATTCAAGGTGTATCTGATGTGTCTTTTTCTGTCTCTCCAGGACAGTGTCTACTGATTACCGGTGATTCCGGATCGGGAAAGTCCACGGTACTCAAGTTGATCAACGGACTCATCCCCCATTTCAATCCAGGAGAGCTACTAGGCGCCATCACTATTATAAAGGATGACCAGGCTTTTAACCCTGCGGAAGAACCGCTGTTCCGAGCCATCGAGTTCAGCGCCTCAGTATTCCAAAATCCAAGGACACAATTTTTCACTGAAAGCGTCAATGCAGAATTGGCCTTCGGGCTAGAAAACCTTGGTGTGGATCCCACAGAAATTGAGTCGAGGATTCAATCAGCGGTCGAGCTACTAGGCATTAACGATCTTCGGGGCCGGCGATTCAAAGAATTATCTGGTGGACAGCTACAAACCGTGGCATGCGCATGCGCGCTTGTGTCCCCGGGCAGTCTCGTGCTTCTCGATGAACCCACGTCCAATCTCTCCATGGAAAGCATCGATATTCTTGCACGCGTGCTACACCGCTTGAAGGAATTAGGCACAACGATCATTATCGCTGATCACCGCCTCTTTTTCTTAAAAGATATCGCTGACCAAGTCATTTACTTGACTCAGGGAAAAATAACGCGGAGTTTCCACGCTCAGGAGTTTTATGGCTTAGACGAACCCGAACGCAAACAATTGGGACTACGCAGCTTACACCACGTTCCCCTGCCCGCGAGCGTGCCGGTACCACCCACGCTCGAAAACGCCGATCCCCAGCGGAGCGGACTCGAGTTAAGCAACATCTGTTTTTCTTATGGCACGCATGAGGTGCTAAACATTGACCACGCATTTTTCCCCAGCGGCGAAGTCACTGCCTTAATCGGGCCCAACGGCGCTGGAAAAACCACCCTCGCCAGGATCATTTGTGGTCTTGCTTCTCCCAAACGCGGCGGTAATCTCCGTTTGAACAGCAAACGAGTAGGAGCGGCTGCCCGCAGACGTGCCGCGTACATGGTGATGCAAGATGTTGGCCGCCAATTATTCGCAGCCACCACCGAAGAAGAAGTCACGCTCGGACTGGCAAAGAAGAAGCGGGACCACATCGATGTCAATGAGATTCTCCATCGCCTCGATCTGGCAGGAATGGCCCAACGGCATCCGCAGTCTCTGTCCGGTGGGCAACGGCAACGCTTAGCCATAGCTTCAGCCCAAGCCGAGCAAGCAGAGGTCTACATCTTCGATGAACCTACCTCTGGCGTGGGCTGGCGCCAACTGCAATCCATCTCTGCGCTGCTTCGATCTCTTGCAGCAAGCGGAGCAGTGGTCATCGTCATCACCCATGACCACGAATTCATCCAAGAATCAGTCACCAGAATCATCGATATTACTGACATCAACAAGAATTGAGAAAGAAATGTCTGAAATAAGACAGAGTTCCACAGAATCAACCGGAACCCACGCACCAGAATCACACGGTGCGTCACCGGAAGAAGAGGCTCGCGCAAAACTAAAAGCCGGCCAGGTCGCTCTAAAAAAGCTACTGGCCCCAGTGCAAACAACCATCTACTTCGCACAGTTTCTCGCGCTTATATCCTCGATACTCGCCGTAGCACCCTACGTCGCGTTGGTGGCACTGGGAAATGCTCTAATCGACGGCAATACTGATGACGTCGCGTCCATTGTGAAATGGCTACTTGCTACTTTTTTGGGCCAGCTATTCTTCTATTTCCTTGCCCTTGCGATCACCCACTTCGCTGATGCAAAGCTGGTGGGGATTAACCGGCGCCGAATTATTACCGCTATTGCGAAAGCACCACTCTCGTGGTTTAGCCAGACTAATTCCGGCAAAGTTCGCAAAGCCGTCGAGGACGATACGTTAACTCTGCACACCCTGACAGCCCACGCTCCTGTAGAGAAGGTCGCCGCGATCTTTACGCCCCTCGCGCTTCTGGTTTATGCCTTTATCTTGGATTGGCGCCTTGGTCTTCTTTCTATTGCCACTGTGCCCATTTTCCTAGCAATCCAAGCGTATTCAATGAAAGATATGGGCACAAAAACTGCGGAAATGGATAATTATCTGGGTGAGGTCTCTGCGACTGCGGTGGAGTTCTCCGAAGGTATTTCCGTCATCAAGGCTTTCGGCACCGTTGGCAAAGCCCACGCTCGATATCGCGAAGCTGCCCAAAAATTCGCGGAATTCTATTACGAGTGGGTACGTCCTCTTCTGCGTGTTAGCGCAATCTCAGAGTCTGTGGTGGCGGTTCCTGTCCTCATCCTTATCAATGTAGGAGTCGGTTCCCTGCTGATAGCTGGTGACTATGTAACGGTCGCTGAAGTCATCGCAACAACGTTAATTGCGCTGGTGCTCCCGGGCACGATTCAAACCGTCGGCCAAATGATGTGGTCTTACCAGCTCGCTGGCAATGCGGCGTTGCGCCTTGATGAAGTCATGACAATTTCCCACGTGAAAGAAGGCCAAAAGAGCCTCGATGCCAATAGTCAAGACATGGAGGTGGAGTTCCATAAGGTCAGCTTTAGCTACGCCCCAGACACACCAGTCCTCCAAGACTTTTCTGCGCAACTAAAAGCAGGCACTGTCACGGCATTGATTGGCCCCTCTGGGGCTGGCAAATCCACAGCAGCAACGATGCTGGCGCGTTTCCAGGATCCAGATTCGGGCACAATCACTATCAACCACGTGGATATCCGTGATCTCACTTTCGACAGTTTGTACCGCACTGTGGCTTTCGTCTTACAAGATCCTCACTTACTGCGTATGAGTATTCGGGAAAACATTCGCCTTGCACGCCCAGAAGCCCGCGATGAAGAGATCTGGCAAGCTGCAGAGGCTGCGCACATAGCTGCTGATATTCGCGCTTTACCGGCTGGGCTCGACACCGTTGTTGGTGAGGACATCTCTTTATCCGGTGGACAACAGCAACGCATTTCTATTGCCCGGGCAATTGTTACCAATGCCCCAATCTTGATCCTGGATGAAGCTACTGCGGCAACTGATCCTGACTGTGAAGCAGAAATTCAAGCAGCTCTAGCCACACTCGTCAGAGGCAAGACCGTCTTAGTCATCGCCCACAAGCCGGAGTCCATCCAAGGCGCAGACCAAATAATCTGCCTCAAGCCTATGAAGGATAATTCTCATGTCTAATGCCACTACGCCTGCTAGTTCGCGTCTTCGTGATCCGCTACTCACTCGCAGTGTCAAAAAGCTGCAAGGTCCTGTAGGCCATAAGCTCAATAAAAGGTATGCTTGTCTATCCCTTATCGTGGGCGTGCTTGACGGCCTCGCCGTTCTCACGCTCGTGCCACTTACAAAGGCACTCGATGGGGATACGACGATCGCACCATGGATGTGGACGCTTTTGGCAATTGCGCTCGTAGCTTTTGCGCTACGATTTTTCGCAACCATGGCCTCTTACCACACGGCCTTGGATTTCATCCGAACCGCGCACACGACTGTGGGCGATAAATTAGCAACGCTACCGCTCGGCTGGTTCGTACCGGCTAATACTGGCGGCCTATCTCGCCTCGTTTCAGATCGCTTTATGGTGGCGGCCGAGACCATTGCGCATATTCAAGGAACGGTATACCGCGATAGCGCGGCACTTGTCACCTTGTTAGTAGGAGCGTGTTTCTGGAACCCGAAGCTGGGCTTGGTCCTTCTTATCATCGCACCATTGGCGCTCGTGGTGATGCAGTTGGCTGCATGGATTCGTGAGAAAGCATCGAACCGCACACTGGGGCCGAGTAAAGAGCTCTCCCAGCGCATCGTAGAATTTGCTAACCGTCAACCAGCCCTGCGCGCGGCAGGACAATCACAAGTTTTTGCGCCACTAGAGCAAGCGCTAGAAATCGACCATAAAGCACGATTACGCGAGCTATGGGTATCCACATTAGCTTTGCTACTCAACGGCATAGTAGTGCAGATCTTCATCGTGGCTCTCATTATGGTCTCCGCGGATTTTGCCGTTGAAGGCGCCCTATCGCCACTAGAAACAATTGCGATCATCGGAATCAGCTTGAGGTTTACCCGCACGCTTGAGGAGCTGGGTTCTTCTTTCGTCGGTTTAGATGCCGGCCGTATCGCGCTCGCAGAAACTGAGCTCATCACCGATGCTCCTTCCCTGCCAGAACCCACTACTCCGCGCCCAGGCGATGGTTCGGGAAATGTAGAGCTGCGTAATGTCACGTTTGGATACGGCGATAAACCAGTATTGGTAGATGTCGCTTTCCATGCTCGATCAGGCACCGTTACCGCCATTGTCGGTCCTTCTGGCTCCGGAAAGACCACAATTGCGCGCCTTATTTCGCGATTCTGGGATGTAGATTCCGGGGCGGTGATGGTTGACGGCGTAGATATCCGCGAGCTTGGAACCGAACAGTTAATGTCCAGACTGTCCATGGTCTTTCAGGACGTCTACCTCTTCGACGACTCGTTAATCGCTAATATCCGCGTTGGTCGTCCCGACGCCTCCGATGAGGAAGTCTTCCGCGCAGCTGATCTTTCAGGCGTGACTTCTATTGCCAACCGCCTAGGGTGGCATACTCCAGTTGGTGAAGGCGGGCGGCTTCTATCCGGTGGTGAACGCCAGCGCGTATCTGTAGCTCGCGCGCTTCTCAAACAAGCGCCGATTGTACTCTTTGATGAGGCTACCTCCGCGCTCGATGCAGAAAATGAGGCAAACATTCTTGCTGCGATGGACGAGCTACGGGAGCAATCTACTTTCATTGTCATCGCCCATAAGCTGGATACAATCAAATCTGCTGATCAAATCGTAGTCTTGGATGAACACGGGCAAGTCAGCCAGCTGGGCACGCATTCTGAGCTTTCCGATGTCCCCGGTATCTACCGTCACTTCTGGCAGCAACGCAAAGCAGCACGCGGGTGGAAAATCAATTCGGGACGCGATTAACGCGGGCACCGAGATTGGCGTTGTTTGCGGGGGCACCCTTCTCCCCCCGCAGCACGGAGCACCCTAAGTGCACCGACAAAGCTCAGAGCGAAGAATACGGTAGCGGCTACGAGTGACCACTGCGCGGCGTTGGCTATGCCTACGCTTAAGGCCTACACCACTGCCCCAGGCACACGGTCGTTTGCGTTGCGGAGGCTTGCCTGGAGTCATAGACGGGAATATCCCGCAGCATCGTGCCGGTTAGCTGCGCGGAGGCGAACCCCAGGCTCAAGCCGTACAGGTTCAGCGGCGCGGCGATGACCATAAGCAGGACGAGGATAAGGACGCCGACGGCTTCCAAGCCGAGCCCAATGAGCACGGTGCCAGGTGCCCCGTACCGTGCCGCGACGTCGGGGATGGCAAAGCCTGTCGGATTCTTCAAAGCGGATGGCACCCTTGATTCAGAGGCGATCGTCAAGAGCATCCGCGAAAGCGCGGCAAAAGCCCAAGAGCAAAAGCCGCGCGAAGCAGGCGAAGAATGAACTGATGCCCTGGACTAGCGTCGCGTCCAAGTGCAGAAGCGGTAGCGCAAGGGCTGCTCGGTATCGACTTCTTGGTCGACCGGGTGGCCCTTTTCCGATTCCTGCCAGTCCTGCGCCGACTCTTCAAATTCCTCTTCCGGAACCAGTGGTGCGTACACCTGGAAGCGCTCGGGGGCTTCCATGTCGATCTCCGTGATGACGATCCGGTCAGCAACAGGCATGCACTGGGCGTACACCTGTCCGCCACCCAGTACCCATACGGTGGGGGTGCGCTCGTCTTCAGTGCCGTCGGCGCCGTCGGTGCTGGTGCCGTCCTTCAACTCGTTGAGGATCTGCTCCGCGGCATTGGCCAGCGCGCTGGGGATAGAAGGCTCGATGAGGCCACCGGGGGCGTCATAATCATCCTGCCGAGTGATTACATAGTTCGTGCGCCCCGGCAGCGGGCGGAAGCCATCGTCGAGAGCCTCCCAGGAGGTGCGCCCCATGACCACGGGGTAGCCGGTGGTCGCGTTCTTAAAGTGCTTCAGGTCCTCCGGCAGGTACCAGGGCATATCCGCACCATCGCCGATCACACCGGCGGTGGTCTGCGCCCAGATCATGCCGATCTCCACCTGGTCGCGGGAGATACCCTTTGCCTCCAGGGCGTAGCTGACCGCGGCGGCGGTGAGCTCCGGGTAGTCGCCCGGTTCGTAGCCAGTGGGGCGGTGGGGCTTATCGTTCTTACTCATTTACACGGCCACCTTTGCCTTGATCACCGGATGCGGGTCGTAGCCGGTGAACTCGATGTCGGAAAAGTCATAGGAAAACATGTCCGCTGCCTTGTTCAGCTTCAGCTGCGGGTACGGGCGGGCTTCACGGGAAAGCTGCAGCTTAACCTGCTCCACGTGATTGTCGTAGATGTGGCAATCGCCACCGGTCCAGATGAACTCGCCGACTTCCAGGCCCGCCTGCTGGGCGAACATGTGGGTCAACAGAGAGTAGCTGGCGATGTTGAACGGCACGCCCAGGAACATGTCCGCGCTGCGCTGGTATAGCTGGCAGCTGAGCTTGCCATCGGCCACATAAAGCTGGAACAAAAGGTGGCACGGGGGCAGAGCCATATTGTCCAGCTCCGAGACATTCCAGGCGCTGACGATATTCCGGCGAGAATCCGGGTTGTTTTTCAGCATCTCCAGCGCGCCTGCGATCTGGTCGATGTGCTGGCCATTCGGGGTTGGCCAGCTGCGCCACTGCACACCGTAGACCGGTCCCAAGTCGCCGTTTTCATCGGCCCACTCGTTCCAAATGCGAATGCCGTTATCCTGCAGCCAGCGCACGTTGGAATCGCCCCGGAGGAACCACAAAAGCTCGCCCACTACGGACTTTATGTGGACCGATTTCGTGGTGATCAGCGGGAAGCCCGCGGACAGGTCATAGCGGATCTGGCGGCCAAACAGGCTGGTAGTGCCTGTGCCCGTGCGGTCACCTTTCGGAGTGCCGGTCTCGAGGATCTGCCGTAGCAGATCCTCATACGGGGTGGGAATGGAACTCGGCTGCTGCTGGGTATCCACTGACGCGCCGCCTGCCTTTCTAACCGTGGTGCAAAGTCCCACACAGTTTACGTCGGCCAGGTAACGGTGGCACGTACGGGGGCAGTCGCCCAGCTAACCCAGCTAACTCAGCTACCCCAGCGAACTGTGGGATCCAGTCGCCGACCGGTTGGACGGGACGGAACAGTCAGCAGCGCTCGGGGTGTCGTCGCCCGACTTGCGGGTCAGACCCCAATAGATCAGTCCAATGGTCTGATTACTGCGGGGCATGCCAGCGTGGCTCGGCGGAATGGGGAGCTTGCACGTCGCGCCGACCTCCACATTCGCGACATCCGCGCCATCGACGGACGTCAACTTTGAGGTCTCGTTCGGCGTGGCCGTGGTGTCCCCGGAAGAGTACAGGTTGGTGTACTGCACCCGACGATCGGTATCCGGCAGGGCATTGAGCCGCTGGACGATATCCGAGCCGACCAGCTGCTGCACTCCCGCCTTGCTTGCGAGGGCCTCGGCCAGCTTCGGGACGCTGCCGATGATCGGGCGCAGCGAGTCCGCCAACCCATTCAACGTTGTGCCGTGATAGGTCGCCGCGACTCCGACAACGCGACCGACTTTGTCTCCACCGCCGTTTTCCGCGATGTACTTCTTCAAGTGCAGCCCACCCTGGGAGTGCCCAACCAGGTCGACCTTCTTTGCGCCTGTAACTTGCAGGATGTAGTCGATGGTGGTGGCAATTTCCTTCGCGGAATCGTCGATATCCGCCACGGCATAGCTACCCGGCAGCCCTACCTGGCCAGCCCGAGGTTTGCCGTAGTTGAAAGCCCAGGTGCAGAAGCCTTGCTCGGACATTGCTACGGCGGCCTTCTGCCAACGGGTGGAGTTATCCGTCGTGCCGTGGATGAAAACGACCGGGTTCGGGTGCTCCGGCGAAGGCACACACCGGGGGTCGTTCACCGGGGAGGTGGCCACATAGGGGCCCGTGAGACCATCGGGAACTGCGGCGTCCGAAACCGGGGCAGCGACGGCAGAAACAGTAGAAACAGGGGAAAGAGCGACAGCCAGCGCCACAGCAGCACCAGCGATGACGGGCCTGCGCGCCCGCCTTACAGCGAGATTTTTAGTTTTCATGGAAGAAACGATAGCCCAACTTCCAGCGTTGTCCACCGTTACACCCGTTATGCACTGGTGTGCAATCGCCCTGCTCACGGGTTAAACCCCACTCAACCAGGCCAATGACGTGATCGTTTTCCGGCAGCGACGCATGGCCCGGGGGTATCAACAAACCACAGACCGCACCGACCTCGGCCTCCGCAACATCTGCTCCGCCGATCGGCTCCAGCTGCGAAGTGGAATTCGGCGTGGCGGTCAGGTCCTTCGACGTGTAAATGTTCGTGTACATCACGTTCGGGTGCGTATCGGGTAGCTCGTTCAACCGACGGATCAGTTCCGAACTATTCAGCTGCTGCACTGCGGCCTTGCCCGCCACCAGGTCTGCAAAGTCCGGGTTGCGATCCACCAGGTTCTGCAGGATGGAGGACATGCCCGTCATCGTCGTGCCGTGATACGTCGCGGCGATCCCCACCGCACGGCGCACCGTATCCTGCCCGCCGTGCTCCGCAATGTACTTCTTGATGTGCAGCCCACCCTGGGAATGCCCCACCAGATCCACCTTGCTGGCCCCCGTCACCGCCAGGATATGGTCGATCGTCCTGGCGATCTCCACCGCGGACTCGTCAATGTCATTCACGGCAAATACCCCGGGGATCACCGGGCGACCGGCCTCCGGCTTGCCGTAGTTCAAAGCCCATACCGAATAGCCACGGGCGGAAAAGTAGGTCGCGGCTTTCTGCCAGCGCAGGGAATTATCCGTCGTGCCGTGAATGAATACCAGGGGATAGGGGTGCTCCTCGGACAGTTCCTTCCGCGGGTCGTTGACCGGCCCGCCCAGCATGAAGCGCCCCTGCAGCGTGGCGGGCACGTCCGCATCCAACTCGCGCTGCTTGCGGGCGGCCGGGCGGGGCGTCAAGAAGGAAAAAGGAAGCATGAAGCATACAGCCTTGGCTTGAAGGCTCGAGGGTTCGAAGGGCTACAGCGAATAAGCGCCGTGCTTGTCGTGGAACTTTGCGGCGGAGGCCAAGATCTCGTCGGCACGGTCGGGGCGGGAAATCACCAGATCCGGCAGGTAGGGGGACTCGCAGTTGTAGCGCAGCGGGGTGCCGTCCAGGCGGGATGTGTGCAGGCCAGCGGCCTGGGCGATGCCCACCGGAGCGGCGTTATCCCACTCGTACTGGCCACCGGCGTGCACGTAGGCATCGTTATCGCCCAGGATCACGGAGACGGCTTTGGCGCCGCAGGATCCCATGGTCACCAGCTCCATGCCCAGATCCTCGGCGATGAACTCTGCGATTGCGGGAGTGGTGTTTTGGCTGATTACTAGACGGTTCGTGCGGGCGCCCTCTACAGCGCGAACCTCAGAGCTGCTGAAAACGCGCCCCAGGTCTGGCATGCCCACGGCGGCCTGGACGATCTTGCCCTTCTCCGCCAGCGCAATGTGCACGGCCCAGTCCTGGCGACCACCGGCGTACTCCCGGGTGCCGTCGAGCGGGTCGATGATCCACACGCGGTCGTTGTCGAGGCGCGTGAGGTCGTCCTCGGCTTCCTCGGACAGCATCGCATCGTTCGGGCGGTGCTGGATCAGGGATCGGGCGATCCAGTCCTGTGCCAGCGCGTCGCCCGCTTTGCCCAGTTCGGTGCCGCGGAGCAGACCTACGTTTCTTACGCCTTTGAGGATCTCCCCGGTGCCCTGCGCGAGTCTCTGGGCCAGCGTCGCATCATTGAGTTCAGCCGTCATAGTTCATACTTTAGCGGTCTGTTTAAATGGTCACATGGCTGTTGACCCGCTGGATTCTTTTTATGCCCCCGTTGCAGCGTGGTTCCGGGACGTTTTCGCCGAGCCGACGGTCGTGCAAACACAGGCGTGGAAGGCTATCTCCGCAGGTCAGAATGCTTTGGTGGTGGCGCCGACGGGATCGGGTAAAACCCTGGCGGCTTTTTTATGGTCGCTGTCGCGATTATCTGGGGGATCTTTTTTTAATGACGCCACCACGCCAGAAAAGTCCAGTCCCACCAAGGTTCTGTATATTTCCCCGCTTAAAGCTTTGGGCGTAGACGTCAGCCGGAACCTGGCAGCTCCGCTGGCTGGAATTGCGCGGGTGGCCGACGCGATGGGGCGGGCGAGTGCGCCGGTGCGAGTGGGCGTGCGCAGCGGTGACACCCCGCAGTCGGAGCGCTCCAAGCTACTGCGGAACCCGCCGGAGATTCTGGTGACCACGCCCGAGTCGCTGTACCTGATGCTGACCGGCAAGGCCGCGGCCACGCTGGCGAATGTGGATACCGTCATCGTGGACGAGGTGCACGCGGTGGCGGGCACGAAGCGCGGCACACACCTGGCGCTGTCGCTGGAACGCTTGGAAATGCTGACGGGCCGGGCGGTGCAGCGCATCGGCCTGTCGGCGACGGTGAACCCCGTGGATAAGGTCGCCAGCTTCCTGGGAGGCGACCGGCCGGTAACGGTGGTGAACCCCGAGCAGCCGAAGTCGTGGGATGTGCAGGTGACCAGCGTGGTGGAGGACTTCCAGGATCCTCCCGCGGCTGAAGATGTTGCGTTGGCGGAGTATGAGGTGGCGGAGTCTGAGGAGGCGTCAGAAAAAGAAACAGAAGAACCGATAGACGAGGCACTGCTCGGCCCTAGCCTCATCGGCGAAGGACTGGGCGGCAGCACCCAGAACGGGTCGGGCGCGCGCGTGGCCAGTGGGGTGGACAAAGAATCCGCGCTGCCGCAGCAGAAGAGCGTATGGCCGCACGTGCAGCGCGCGATCTACCGGCAGGTGATGGAGAACCGCTCCACACTGGTGTTCGTGAACTCCCGGCGCGCGGCCGAGCGGCTGACCGGGGCGCTGAACGAGGAATGGGCCAAGGAGTACGCCCCCGACTCGTTGGCTGCCCCGACCAGGCGCGACCCGGCGCAGTTGATGGCGCAGTCCGAGGCGGTGCGGGGGATGGACGGGGCAGGTGTCGCGCGGGCGCACCACGGGTCGGTTTCCAAGGACGAACGCGCCGACATCGAGGCGGCGCTGAAATCCGGCGAGCTGCGCTGCGTGGTGGCGACGAGTTCGCTGGAGTTGGGCATCGACATGGGGCTGGTGGATCACGTGGTGCAGGTCGGCGCGCCGCCGTCGGTGGCTTCGGCGGTGCAGCGGTGTGGCCGCGCCGGGCACACCGTGGGCGCGACCAGCCACGCGACGATCTACCCGCTGCATAAGCAGGACGCCGAAGCCGCGGTGGTCGTGGTGGATCGGCTGCTGAAGGGGGAGCTGGAGCCGCTGAATGTGGTGCATAATGCGCTGGACGTACTGGCGCAGCAGACGGTGGCGGCGACCGTGCAGGCGGGCACGGGCAGCGCAGGCACGCTGGATGTTGAGGAGTGGTGGCGCGTTGTCCGCCGCGCCCACCCTTATTCCACGCTGCCGCGCGAGGCCTTCGACGGCGTGATCGAGATGATCAGCGGCCGCTACCCATCCACCGACTTCGCGGATCTGAAGGCCCGCGCGATCTACGACCCCGTCGCTGGAACTCTGGAGGCTCGCCCCGGTGCGCAACGCCTGGCGGTGACCAGCGGTGGCACGATCCCGGACCGCGGCATGTTCGGAGTGTTCCTGGCCGCCGGCGACAACGACGGTGCGCGGCGCGTTGGCGAGCTGGACGAGGAGATGGTCTACGAGTCCCGCGTCGGCGACGTATTCACCCTGGGCGCGAGCAGCTGGCGGATCCTGGAAATCAACCGCGACCAGGTGATTGTTGCCCCGGCGGCCGGCCACACTGGCCGCTTGCCGTTCTGGGTGGGCGATGCCGCGGGCCGCCCCGTGGAGCTCGGCCAGGCCATCGGCGAGCACCGCCGCACCTGGGGCACCGGCACTCTGTCGGACATTCGCTCGGCCAATTTTTTGGACGCCCACACCCGCGCCAACCTGGATGCCTACTACCAGGAACAGAAGGATTCCGCCGGGATCATCCCGGACGAGCGGACTGTGCTGATCGAGCGCTTCCGTGACGACATCGGCGACTGGCGAGTGGTGGTGCACACTCCGTTCGGACGCGGGGTGAACGCCCCGTGGGCGTTGGCGTTGGGGGCGGAGCTGAACCGCCGGATGGGCATTGATGCGATGGCCGTGGCCGGGGACGACGGGATGGTGCTGCGCCTGCCGTATTCGGACGAACCACCGGGAATGGAGCTGCTGCTCGGTGAACATGGCTATGGCGGCTCCGAGCGGGCGGAGGCCACTCTGGCGGATGTGATGGAGGAAGTTGGATCCTCTGCGCTGTTTGCCGCCCGCTTTCGCGAGTGCGCGGCCCGTGCGTTGCTGCTGCCGCGGCGCAACCCCGGCAAGCGTCAGCCACTGTGGCAGCAACGCCAGCGCGCCGCCCAGCTACTGGATGTGGCCCGCGAACACCCGGAGTTTCCCGTCATGGTGGAGACCATGCGCGAGTGTGTACACGACGTGTACAACCTGGACTTCTTGAAGAACCTCGTGGCGGGGCTGGGCCAGCAGGTTGCGCCGGGGCAGCAGAGCGCGCCGGGTCAGCAGAGCGCGGGTAGCCAGCGCGGCGTGCGCCTGGCGGAGGTCACCACCGAATCCCCGAGTGCCTTTGCCGAATCCCTACTGTTCACCTACACCAGCGCCTTTATGTACGAGGGCGATTCCGCCGAGCGTGCCGCCGCCCTGGCCGTAGATCCCGCCTTACTGGCGAAGGTCCTGGGCACCCGCGAGGAAGGCATGGCCCTAGATCCGGCCGCGGTGCGGCGCGTGGTCGAGGCCGCACAGTGGAAGTCTGAAGGGCGCCAGACCAGCAGTGTGGAACAAGCTGTGGACATGCTGCGCGCCCTCGGGCCGTTGAGTCTGGACGGGGTGCGCGAACGCATCGAACCCTGGGCTGGAACGGTGGAGGATAGCCTTGCTGAGCTGCGCGCATTGATCCCCACCCGGTTGATGGAGGTGAACTTCGGTGGCCAGTTGAAGCTCGCCGCTGTCGAGGACATGGCTTTGCTGCGCGACGGCCTGGGCGTGCCCGTCCCTCCCGGCGTGGCTATCGCTGCCGAGCAGGTGGATCAGGTGGATAATGCCATCGACCAACTGTTGCTGCGGTGGATGAAAAACCGCGGGCCCACCACCGCTGCCGAGGCCGCCGCGGAGTTTGGCATGGGGCGCGCGACCGCCGACGCGCTGCTGGCTCGGTGGACCGAAGGCGCACGCGCACAGGGCACGCAGCGCCGTTTGGCTGCGGGGCACTTTGTCTTTCTTGACGGTGACTCTTTGAATGACGCCACCGCTTCCGCCCCTGCAGCCGGTGCCGGCGCCGAATCGCAGGCGGAAACGCAGTACGTGGATACGGGGATGCTCCGCCGCCTACGCTCGGCGACCTTGGCAGCCGCCCGCGGCGCGCTGGAACCCGTGACCCAGCAGACCTACGCACAATTCCTGGCTGAGTGGCACGGCCTGGGCCAGATGCAGCGCGAGGAACTAGCCAGCGTGCTGGAACAACTCGCGGGAGTGCCGATCCCCGCCAGCGCCTGGGAAACCCTGGTGCTTCCCGCCCGTATTCCCGACTATCAGCCGGGCGATTTGGATGAACTCCTGAGCACCGGCGAGGTTCTGGCTGTCGGCTCCGGCCAGGCCGGTGCCAAGGACGCCTGGGTGAGCTTCGTGCCTGCGGACACGGCCGAGTTTCTGCTGAACGGGGAGGAGCTGGAGCGTGGCGTCCAGAATATGGTCGCTATCCAGATCCTCCAGCACCTGCAGCGCGGCGGTGCGTTCCTGGCGGCTGAGCTGCAGTCGGCGACCGGGGCGGATCACGCGGAGGTCGACGCGGCACTGTGGGAGCTTTTCGATGCAGGGCTGGTCGTGCCCGATAGCTTTGCGGCTCTGCGGGCGCGGCTGGTGGAGGCCGGTTCGACGGGCAAGCAGGCCCACCGCGCGCCACGGCGGAACCAGGGGCGGGGTTCGGTGCGCCGGGTGCGGATGGGGCGCAGCGGGTTCGCGCGGGCGGCTCGGCGGGCGATGAACGCGCATTCCTCGGTGCCGGGGCGCTGGTCGGCGGTACCGGGTGGCGCTGGAGATGCTGGGGCTAGCACGGCCGACGCCACCGAGCTGGCACTGATCCGCTCCGAGGCCTGGATCGATCGCTATGCCGTAGTCACCCGCGGGGCCGTCGTTACAGAGAAATCCGACGGAGGTTTCGCAGAGGCCTACCGCACCCTTAGCGCGTGGGAAGATTCCGGCGAGGTGCTGCGCGGGTACATCGTAGAGGGGCTCGGCGGCGCGCAGTTCGCCCCGCGCGACGTGATCTCCCAGCTGCGGCGCTCCCAGGACAGCCGCACCGTTACCGATTCCGCACCCCAGCTGCTGTCGGTTCTGGACCCGGCGAACCCCTTCGGCTCTACGCTGCCGTGGCCGGAGGTCGCGCACTCTAACGGTTCGGCAATGGCGCCCACGCGCGCTGCTGGGGCGATGATCATTGTCGCCGCCGGACGCGCCGAGGCATATCTGTCGCGCGGCGGCAAGAACCTGGTTCTTTTTGCGCGCCCCGAATTTAACGACGCCACGTCGGAACCCCTGGGCACCCCAGCTGCACAGATAGATCTGATTGTGAGGGCGATTCGGGAGGCCATCGGTGCCGGACGGTTGAGCCCCGTGAACGTGGAGAAGATCAACGGATCGTCGGTGATGGACATCGCCACCACCGACTGGGTGGCAGCTGGTGCGCGACTGACCCCGAAGGGGTTGAGCATCCGTGCCTGAGGGTGATTCCGTACTGCAGCTATCCAACCGCCTGCAATGGATGGCAGGCCGGACAGTTCGGCATACCGACATTCGCGTGCCCAGGTTCGCCACCCTGAATTTCGACGGCGAGAAAGTTCACCGGGTGTGGCCCTACGGCAAACACCTGTTCATGCACATCGGGCAACGGGTGATCCACACCCACCTGAAGATGGAAGGCGTGTGGGCGATCCATCGTGCGGGGCAGCGCTGGCGCCGGCCTGGCCACACCGCCCGCATTGTGCTGCGCTTTAGCCCCCAGCACGCAGGCGGCCCAGAGATAGAAATTGTGGGGCACAGCCTGGGATTCGTGCGGGTATTTCGTTTTGAGGACTACCCGCAGGTCGTGGCTCACCTGGGTCCGGACATCCTGGCGGAGGACTGGGCAGTTAGCGACAGGGACGAAGCTATCGCGCGGATAATGCAGCGGCCGGATAGGTCCCTCGGCGCGGCACTGCTGGACCAGAAGAACGTCGCTGGAATTGGCAACGAGTATCGCGCCGAGGTGATGTTTTTAGTGGGGATGCACCCGAAGGTGACAGTGGGGAAGGTCGGGGAAGGTGGCGTCCAAAAGGCAATAGAACTAGCGCGGCGAGTGATGTGGGACAACCGCCTTGAACCGCACCGCGTATTCACTGGTGATCGGCGGCCGGGGCAGGGGACGTGGGTGTTCGGGCGTGCGGGCAAGGCGTGCAGACGTTGCGGGACGGCGATTCAACAGGCGACGCTGGGTGGGCGGTGGGCCGGCGGGGATCCGGAGGTGGATGCCGCAGAGTTGGAACGAATAATTTGGTGGTGCCCGCAGTGCCAGAGGGAGTAGCGGTGGCGGGGGTAGCTCTACGCGGAGAATAACCCCGAATTGGGGTGATATTACAGTCATGTGCAGGGTGAAAGTGCAGGTGGGGAGAGTTCATTTAAAGTTCACTAGTCAGGTGGTTACGGGGTTGAGGACGGGTTGAGGGTGAGGAATTTTTGACCACAAAAGGGGGTTGGTTTTCTTATTTTTTAAGAACAGAGTGCAGTGGGTGTGGGTAGGGTGTTGGTTTCTCGTGGTTTTGGGAGCTGAAGGTAAGGGTTGGCAAAGTTTGATGACGGGGCGGGGTGAATGGTTGCGTAGTGATAATGGTTTCAGATTTTGGTTTACCTAAGACAGGCTTTAAGGGTTGATTAAGTTTCAAGGGGTTAACAGAAGGTGAACGTGCGGTTAATTAGGGGTTGAATGTGGTGCATTGGGGCGTCGAATTGTCCAACAATTCCTGTTGGGGAGGGTTTAAAGTTGAATCTCGTCACTCAGAGCCCTGGTGCGGCGTGGTCCTCACAAATGCCATGCGTTACCAGGGAGAGGGCACCCCTTAATCGGATTCAAAACTAAAGCCACCTGGCCGAAACCTCGCACCTTTCGGCGACGTGCGTACGGCGTACCCCGAGGCAGCTGCTGCAAACGTGAACTCGCAAAAGTGAACGTGCAGAAAGTGTCGGCACTGCTTCCCTTGGGCGTGCGGCTCGCAGCATCACCAACGCACCTCGTCGCCAGTGCGGGTTCACCAGCCCGCATTCTTCGGTCGGTGGCGTGCAAGAGGAGCACAAACATGAAGAACCTGTGGAAGAACGGCGCAAGCGCAGCCGCCGCTGCTGCCATCGTGGCTGCAGCGGTAGCATCCCCGGCAACCGCAATCACCAAGGAAGAGCACTACCCGGAAACCCCGAAGCTGAACCCCACCCTGCCGATTGTTAACACCACCCACGGCAGCGATCACATCAAGGCAAACATCCTGAACCCGCACCCGGTCTGCAACTCCGGCGAGGACTACCGCACCGTCGTCTACAAGGTTGACGACAAGTTCACCCCGGCTGGCACCATCTCTGCCACCAACCAGTCCAAGAACACCATCCCGCTGACCCAGGAGCTGTCCAAGACGCAGACCATCTCCATCAGCATCAAGGGTGACCGTACCGAGACCACCAGCGTGAACCTGGGCGGCGAAGCATCCGGCAAGGAGTCCAAGGGCAGCGTCGGCATCGCTTACGAGCTGGCTAAGAAAATCGGCGCTGAGGCTTCCTACTCCCTGAGCTGGAACGTCGGCCAGACCGTTGGCCCGTACGATGTTCCGGCTGGCCACACCGGTGAGGCTACCTACGGCTTCCGCACCATCAAGATGACCGGTACCCAGCAGTTCTGCAAGGCAAACGGCACCTGGTCCACCCCGACCCCGTGGATCGCGCTGACCCCGATTAAGAACCAGGTCAACGTGAAGCTGTACGCCAACCCGGCTGACTCCGCTGTTCCGGCGAAGCCGGAGGACGCTGAGAAGCCGGCTGAGAAGCCGGCTGAGAAGCCGGCCGACGAGGCTGCAAACAAGCCGGCCGAGAACGCCGACGCGTAAACCCTTTTCTCGCAGAATATCCAGCAGGTTCGAAGGGGATTGAACCACCCCTCCTAGCTTTCGCAGGCTATGCCCCCTTCACCTGCACCTACAAAGTAAGGAACCCCTCACATGAAGAAGAACGCAGCTTCCCTGACCCTCGCTGCTGCCATTGGCGTGACCACCGCTTTCGCAGGCGCTGGCAACGCATTCGCTGAAGATGTTGTTGACCCTGGCTTCAACCACGACGTCGTTACCGCTGAGGCTGAAAAGCCGGCCGCGGACGCTGAGGCTGAAAAGCCGGCCGCGGACGCTGAGGCTGAGAAGCCCGCCGCGGACGCTGAGGCTGAGAAGCCCGCCGCGGACGCCGAGGCTGAGAAGCCGGCTAAGGACGAGGCCGAGCAGTCTGGCGAGAAGTACGACCTGAAGCCGGAGATCCGCGTCGCTGCTGGCAAGTCCGCTGGCTTCGCAGGCCTGGTCTCCATCTCTGCCAAGAACGTTGGCTCCGAGATCTACTACCAGGACTTCCCGGCTACTACTTTCCGCATCGACGTGCACACTGAGAAGGGTCCGAAGGGCGTTGACCGCCTGATCACCCCGGGCTGGTTCAACGGTGCATACACCCGTGACCTGGGCTTCGACAAGGAAAAGTCTGTTCGCAGCTTCGAGGTCACCCTGTCCAACCCGGTCAACCCGGGTGATTCCCAGCTGCTGGCGAACCTGAACTTCGGCGATGGCAAGACCAAGCTGGGTCGCCTGGTGAACTACATCACCGTCACCCAGACCGGTCGCCTGGAGGAGGACAAGTCCACCTCTAACGACCAGAACGTTGACTCCCGTGAGGTCACCACTACCGACGTTATGCACAAGCCGACCAAGGGCCTGTTCTAGTCTGATCTCTGAACGGATCCCTGATCTGAACGGCTAACTCCGTTTAAACGAAACTAAGGCTCCCCGCATCAGCGGGGAGCCTTAGTGCGCTTATTCCGTGCCCTGAAAGGGTCTGGGTTTAGTGCCTACCTTTGCTAAGGAAGCATCCAGTTCGATTCACCCTTCAACAGGACGCGAATCGCGGTGATCAACAGGAAGCCTGGTGCGAGCAGCAAGCTGAACCATCCAGGTGCGATGTTAGAGAGTGACGACGTGGGGGGACGGGGTGCCTTCCGTCCGGGCAGCCTGTGCCACCTGCGCAGTCTGCGGCGTGGTCGCTT
>NZ_PDGZ01000002.1:0-48305 GCF_014335105.1 Corynebacterium sp. LK28
GTGTCCAAAAACCCTTTGGACATAACAGACGTCGGCTAGATGTTGGCTAGATTCTCTCGACCTTGCCCACTGCGTGCAGAGTCTTCAGGTTGGAAGCCTTGCGTAGCTGCAGATCCCACTCGCTGGGGCGCGGGTAGGCCTTGTCGCCCGCAGCCTCGGCGAAGAATGCCACGGTGGTCGGCAGAGTTACCGGCTTGGCGAACTCCACGCTGAAGCGCGCGGCGGACGGCAGCACGCCTTCCAGGCCACGCAGCATCGTGGCAGCGGACCACATGCCGTGCGCGATGACGGCCGGGAAGCCGAATGCCTTCGCACCAATGCCGGAGACGTGGATCGGGTTCTTGTCGCCCGAAGCCTGCGCATACTCCTGAATATCCGCCGGGGTTACGCGGTATTTCGCGGTCGGGGTTGCGTCGTACTCATCGAACGCGACCGGCTCTAGAATGCGGCCATCGGTCGGCTGCTCGTCCTTGTAGGGCGAGGAGCTGGACAGCTTCGCACCCTTAGACAGGAAGCCGCTGGTCTGCTTCCACACGTCCTCGCCTTCGACGGAGACGACGGTGACGACATCCAGCAGCACGCCCTTGGTGTGCGGGCGCAGGTTCTCCGCGTGCACGCGGATATCCAGCACGTCATCCACAGTCAGGTCGCGGGTCTGCTCGATGCGGTTGGTCAGGTGCACCAGGCCCACGGCGTTCACGGGGGAGTCCGAGGCAGTCAGGATCTTCATGACGATCGGGAAGCTCAGCACGTACGGATACGTGATCGGCAGCTCGTTGCACAGTCGCAGGCCCGTTGCCGCGTTGTAGGCAGCTAGTTCTGGCACCTTGATCTTGACGCCCTCAACCTTGAACGCAGTTGTCGGATTCTCCTTGGCGCTGCGGGGGCTACCCACGCCCGGAACAACATCCTTCACAGCGTTGCGGTACTCGTCCATCAGCACTGGGATGGAATCCAGCTTCTTGTAGTCAACCACTGGTTGTGGCTCCTTTCTCTACAGCTCGCTCGAAGAGGTCCGTCTTAAGCGCCCAGCATTGCCTGGCCACACACGCGGACAACGTTGCCGGTGACAGCCTGGGAAGCCGGAGCTGCGAAGTAGGCGATGGTCTCGGCGACATCCACGGTCTCGCCACCCTGCTGCAGGGAGGAAAGCAGACGGCCACCGACGCGGGTGCCGAACGGGATGGCGGCGGTCATTTGGGTCTCGATGAAGCCCGGAGCCACAGCGTTGACGGTGATGCCACGGTCAGCCAGCTTGTCGGAGAAGGAGTCTACGAAGCCGATCACGCCAGCCTTGGTGGCGCCGTAGTTGGTCTGGCCACGGTTACCGGCGATGCCGGCGATGGAGGCCACACCGATGACGCGACCGTTGTCGGCCAGGCCGCCGTTGTTCAGCAGCTTCTCGGTGATGCGAACCGGGGCGACCAGGTTCACAGCAATGACGGAATCCCAGCGGCCCTCGTCCATGTTGGCCAGCAGCTTATCGCGGGTGATGCCGGCGTTGTGGACGATGATGTCGATCGGGCCGCCGTGGCGAGCCTCAGCGTGCTCCTTCAGCTTCTCGGCAGCATCATCAGCGGTGACGTCCAGCGGCAGGGCGGTGCCGCCAACCTTGTTGGCGGTCTCGGTCAGGCCCTCGCCAGCCTGCGGGATGTCCACGCAGATGACCTTCGCGCCGTCGCGAGCCAGCACCTCTGCGATGGTGGCGCCGATGCCGCGGGCAGCACCGGTGACGACTGCGACCTTGCCCTCAGACGGCTTGTCCCAGTTTGCCGGGGCGGTCGCGGACTGGGCGTCAACACGAATAACCTGTGCATCCACGAAGGCCGACTTAGCAGACAGCACGAAGCGCAGGGTGGACTCCAGACCAGCCAGATCAGCGGACGCATCCGGGGCGGTGTAGACCAGCTGGACGGTAGCGCCGCGGAGCAGCTCCTTACCGACGGAGCGGGTGAAGCCCTCCAGGGCGCGCTGTGCGATGCGCTCGTCAGCGTCATCGATCAGCTCCGGGGTGGTGCCAATGACCAGCAGGCGGGCGCACGGCTGGAGCTGACGCATGACCGGGTGGAAGAAGTCGTACAGCTGGCGGAGGTCTTCCGGCTTGGTGATGCCGGTGGCGTCGAATACCAGACCGGCGTACTTGTTATCGCCAGCGGAGGTAGAGACCTTGTAGTCGTCGGCGAGCAGCTCCTCGATGCGGCCGACCAGGCGACCGGAACCGCCCAGCAGGACACGGCCGTCCAGGGCGGGCTCGCCCTCCTTGTAGCGACGCAGCTTCGTCGGTACCGGCAGGCCAGCCTGCTTGGAGATCTTCTTGCCGAGGTCCGAGTTGATGAACTTCAGGTATGCATCCTGGTTTTCAGGCACTTGCTTTAACTCCTCAAATTGATAACTACTTACTCGCCCCTACTGTGCCTTATACCTGGCATGGTGCGGGGAAGTGAGCGGGAAATATACGAGTCTTGTTGGCAATACGTACACGTGCGTTGCCGAGACAATGTATGTTCTCATGTATAACCATACGGTGTGATCGAGCACACCGTGTAGGAAAACGTTCTTTCAATTCACATTCTTCGATGGAGTGACACAAAAACTATGACTAACGGAGCACCCCGCAAGGTCGCCATTCTCGGCGGCAACCGCATCCCGTTCGCCCGTTCCAACAAGGAATACGCGAATGCGTCGAACCAGGACATGCTGACCGCTGCCATCGATGGTCTGGTGGCTCGCTACGGCCTGCAGGGCGAAGAACTGGGCGAGGTCGTCGCCGGTGCCGTCCTGAAGCACTCCCGCGACTTCAACCTGACCCGCGAGACCGTTATCGGTTCCGCACTGTCCTCCACCACCCCGGCTTTTGACCTGCAGATGGCCTGCGGCACCGGCCTGGCTGCCCTGGTGCAGGTTGCAGACGCTATCGCCCTGGGTCGCATCGAGTCCGGCATCGGCGGCGGCGTAGACACCACCTCCGACGCACCGCTGGCCGTTAACGATCAGCTGCGCAAGACCCTGATCAAGCTGAACAACGCAAAGACCACCACCGACCGCCTGAAGCTGGTCGGCCAGATCCGCCCGTCCCAGTTGGCCCCGGAGCAGCCGAGCAACGGCGAGCCCCGCACCGGGCTTTCCATGGGCGACCACGCGGCCATCACCGCCCGCGAGTTCGGCCTGAGCCGCGAGGAGCAGGACCAGCTGGCAGCCGAGTCTCACCAGAAGCTGGCCAAGGCCTACGACGAGGGCTTCTTTGAGGATCTCATCACCCCGTTCCTGGGCGTGCAGCGCGATACCAACCTGCGCCCGGACTCCAACGTGGAGAAGCTGGCCAAGCTGAAGCCGGTCTTCGGCAAGAAGGATGCCGAGCAGCACGGCACCAAGGCCACCATGACCGCCGGTAACTCCACCCCGCTGACCGACGGTGCTTCCGCCGTCCTGATCTCCTCTGAGGAATGGGCAGCAGAGCACAACATCCCGGTTAAGGCTTACCTGGTCGACTCTGAGGTCGCTTCCGTGGACTTCATCAACGGTCGCGACGGCATGACCCCGGACGGCCTGCTGATGTCCCCGACCTACGCGGTCGCCCGCCTGTTGAAGCGCAACAACCTCACCCTGCAGGACTTTGACTTCTACGAGATCCACGAGGCTTTCGCCTCCCAGACCTGCGCCACCCTGAAGGCGTGGGAGTCCGACGAGTACTGCCGCGAGCGCCTGGGCCTGGACGGCGCCCTGGGTGCCATCGATCGCGAGAAGCTGAACGTCAAGGGCTCCTCCCTGGCCGCCGGCCACCCGTTCGCCGCTACTGGCGGCCGCATCATCGCCACCGCTGCGAAGGTGCTGGAGGAAAACGGCGGCGGCCGCACCCTGGTTTCCATCTGCGCTGCAGGTGGTCAGGGTATCGTCGCCATCATCGAGCGCTAAAGTGCCGCTAGCGGCTAGTTAGCTGCTAGCGACCAGCGGCTGCGAGCCGCCGGTTGCTAGAAAACCTTCGCCAGATCAGTCTTGTACACCACAGCGTTGTAGCTGTGCCATGAGGTAGCCACCCAGTACAGGTTCCCATCGGTCTGGTGTGGGTACATAAAACCGCCGTAGATATCCGGCACCTGGGCCCTGGAGATCAGCGTTTTCGCGCTGCTCCAGGGGCCTTCTGGTTTATCCGCCTGGCGCAGCACCATGCCCTGTGTGGTTTCGTACAGAGCCAGCCACTTACCTAGGTGCTTGTTGTACTGCACCGATAGCTCGGAAACGCGCCCGTCCAACACCGGCTTGGCGGAGTCCATACGGGAGTTCCATCCACTGCCATCCCAGTACTCCGCGGAGCTAAAATCCGGGAACGAAGCTTCGCTGATGCGCGCCAAGCGGGCCTGCCCGGAACGGCCGGACGGGGTGCCGTAGACATAGACGTAGCCATCCTCTGCACCTTCTGGTGCCTTAACAAAGGCCGTCATCTGGAAGTTATCCGCGCCCGGTCGGTGGGCAGGGAAGTCCGGCAGGCGCCCGTCGCCGGAGGCCGCCGAGCTCGTGCGGTAGGAGCCCGGCACCACAGAGAACGTCTTTCCGCCGTCGGTGGACTTCGCCGTTGCGGCGTAGTTCGTACGCCACTGGCCGGGCTTGCCCCAATCGCGGACCGACATGAAGTCCACGTACTGTGCACCGCCGACCTCGATGCCGGCGGTGGGGATGACCGTCATTTCCACCCCGCTGATCTTCAAGGACGCGGGCAGGAACTCCTCCGAGCGCGCACCGGTTGCCGGCCCGCCCAGGTGGATACCGTTGGAGGGATCCATGTCATCGGTTTCGTACAAAGCGTTGGAGTGCCAGCCGTTGTCACCCGCACCGCAGCGGAAGGAATCACCAAACGCCGCCAGCACACGCCCGTCCCCGGAATCCCACATGATGCCCAGGTCGGTGGAGCTCAAGCCCGTTTTGTCGGTGCGATCTGGGGCGAATCGCCCGGTCAGCATGTGCACCGCCTCGGTGTTGCCGGTGACCTTCGGCATGCCCTCGGGCTTGCCGGTGAGCCACTGCGGCTGGCCGAGGCTGCCCGCCAGCGATCCGCTGCTGCTGGCTGCGAGCCCATCGCTCAGGGTGGGGCTGTAGGTCCAGCACGGGTCCGCGGCGGCCTGGCCTGTTGCCAGGGCGGACACTGCGGTGGCGGTCGCCAGTATGGTTCCGGCGGTCAAAGTGGAGGCGAGGGTACGGCGAGAGGCGGAAATCTTGTGCATGTCGACCATAGTCGCACACGCTGGCCTGCATTGCCCGCTATGCTTCGCTATATTTTCGACTATGGCTAACTTTTCTCGCATTGCTTCCATCGCTGCCGCTACATGCTTGAGCCTTTCGTGCGCGGTGGGCATCGCCAGTGCTGCGGATGCTGACTCTGCCCCCGAGACCCTGCAGCCTCTGCCGGAGGTCGAGGCTCCGGCCACGGGTAGCACGGGTAGCTCCTCGCGGGTGCCCAAGGCGTGTCAGAAGCTGGATCAGCAGATTGAGCAGATCCGTAAGCAGTGGGATGCCGCTGTCGCCGAGCAGGATATCCACAAGGCCAATGGCCTGCGCGTGGATTTCGGCAACCTCGCCGCCAGCTACTACCAGTGCCGCCTGGCCGGAAACACTCTGGCCGGCTCGCTGTAGGCACTAGCATGGCCTCATGATCACAATTGGACTGACTGGTGGCATCGGCTCCGGCAAGTCGACCGTATCTTCGCGGTTGTCGGAGCACGGTGCCTTTATTGTGGACGCCGACCTGGTGGCGCGCGAAATCGTCGAACCCGGCCAGCCAGCTTTGGCCGAGCTGGCAGATGCTTTTGATGGGGTGCTAAACCCCGACGGAACGTTGAACCGTGCAGAGCTGGCGCGCCAAGCCTTCGCCACCCCGGAGGCGACGGAAAAGCTGAACGCGATTACCCATCCGCGCATCCGCGCCCGCACCGAGGAGCTGTTTCGGCAGGGGAGGGAGTCCGGCGCGCAAGCGCTGGTCTACGACATGCCACTGCTCATCGAGAATGGCGAGGTGGACAAGGTCGACCACGTGCTGGTGGTGGATGCTCCCGACGAGCTGCGCATCGAGCGGCTCGTGCAGCACCGTGGTCTAGATGAGGATGATGCTCGCCGCCGCATTGCCGCCCAAATCGATCGGGAAACCCGCCTGGCCGCGGCCGACACGGTGCTGGATAACTCCGGAACCGTAGAACAGCTACTCGAGCAGGTCGACGGCTTCTGGGCCGGGCTCTAGAGGCTTACCAGAACCGGGGGATTCCCGCGCCGAAGATCGGCGGCAGACCGTCGGCCACGATCGTCTCCGGGAAGATGAACAGCCCGACCGCGTCGCGGTAGCGAGAGGTGCGCTCCTTGGCCACGTTCCGCTGTTGCACGGGATCAGACTTGGAGGCCAGGCCGTAGACGGTGGTGCGCGGGCCAAAGGCAATGCGATAGTCGCTCACTCCACGGTGCAGGTGGCTATCAGTCGTGGCAATCACCAGCTCGCGCGGTAGTGGCTTGCCGTGGGAGGCTCTCTTGGCCTGCGCGTTCATCCTTCCGAAGACCTTCGCGCTGTGCCACGCATTGCTAATAGTGGACCAGGAGTTGCCCTCCACGTGGATGCGCTTCGGGGAGATCCCGGCGCGGACGAGCCACCTCTTCATCGCCTCGGCCTCCACGTGGCCGTGCTCGGTCTTGCCGCCAGAGGTGATGATGGGGCTAGCCGGGTGCTTGCGGGCGTAATCGCGGGCGACCTCCAGGCGACGCTGAAGGTTGGGGTGCACGGAACCGTCCCGGTTCAGGCCATTGCCCAGCACCACCACAGTTGCCCGCGGATTGGTGGCCTTGCCAGGAGCCTTCACAGGAGCTTCCAAGACCTTGAGGATGTGGCTAACCTCGGCGCGCCGGGCGGGGGAGAGCCGATCCAGCGCCGGGCGCGGATCCTTGTGCAGATACTGGGCGGCAATGGCGGCTGCGGAGTAGGCGTCATCAACAGTGCGAGCAGTACGCGCACCGCTGGGACCGACCGGCAACAGTTCGCCCGGAATAACGACGGTGTTGGGGCCGATCGGCGCGGGACCGACAACGATCGGTGGAACGGCGGGCACAGCCGGCGCTGGCGCGGCAACGGCAGAGGGAGTAACCAAGAGTGAAAGAGCGATGACAGGGGCAATAGCGGCACGACCGCGGGAGAAGAGCTTCATGTGATTAACCTTAAACCGGGAGCGTGGCCAGCGCTGGGCAGCGGGACGGCAGAGGTTGTCCGGGGCGACACGTAGACTTGGCCACATGGCCTTTGCAGCAGAACGTCCCGAACTGTCCTACTCCGAGTTCCGCCCCGTGGGGGAGGTCGAGCGCTCCAGCGGGAAGTTCGAGGTCATTAGCGATTACAAACCCGCCGGCGACCAACCGAAGGCGATCGAAGAGCTGCACCAGCGCCTCAACCGAGGCGAGCGCGACGTGGTGCTGATGGGCGCCACCGGTACGGGTAAGTCCGCGACGGCCGCCTGGCTGATCGAAAAGGAGCAGCGCCCCACCCTGGTCATGGCACCGAATAAAACCCTGGCCGCCCAGTTGGCCAACGAGCTGCGTAGCCTGCTGCCGAACAACGCGGTGGAATACTTCGTCTCCTATTACGACTACTACCAACCGGAGGCGTATATCGCGCAAACGGATACGTACATCGAGAAGGACTCGTCCATTAACGAGGACGTGGAGCGCCTGCGCCACTCTGCGACCTCCGCGCTGCTGTCGCGCCGGGACGTCGTGGTTGTCTCCTCGGTTTCCTGCATCTACGGCCTGGGCACCCCGCAGTCCTACCTGGACCGCTCGGTGGTCTTGAAGGTCGACGAGGAGGTCGAGCGCGACCAATTCCTGCGCCTGCTGGTGGATATCCAGTACTCCCGTAACGACGTCGCCTTCACTCGCGGCACTTTCCGCGTAAAGGGCGACACGGTGGACATCATCCCGGCCTATGAGGAGCTGGCGGTGCGCGTGGAGTTCTTCGGCGATGACATCGATGCGCTGTATTACATCCATCCGCTGACCGGCGATGTGATTCGCCAGGTCGACGAGCTGCGCATCTTCCCGGCGACCCACTACGTGGCAGGCCCGGAGCGCATGGAAAAAGCCATGCAGGCCATCAAGGAGGAACTGGCGCAGCGCCTGGACGAGCTGGAAAACCGCGGCAAGCTACTGGAGGCCCAGCGCCTGCGCATGCGCACCGAATACGACCTGGAGATGATCCAGCAAGTGGGCTTCACCAGCGGCATCGAGAACTACTCCCGCCACATCGACGGGCGCGAGGCCGGTTCCGCTCCCGCCACCCTGATCGACTACTTCCCCGAGGACTTCCTCACCATCATCGACGAGTCCCACGTGACCGTCCCACAGATCGGCGGCATGTTCGAAGGCGACATGTCCCGCAAACGCAACCTCGTGGAGCACGGCTTCCGCCTGCCCAGCGCGCTGGATAACCGCCCGCTGACGTGGGAGGAATTCGACGACCGCAAGGGCCAGTGCGTCTACATGTCCGCCACTCCCGGCGATTACGAGATCGCTGCCGCTCAGGGCGAGTACGTAGAGCAGGTCATTCGCCCGACTGGTCTGGTGGATCCGAAGGTGGAGGTGCGTCCGACCGAGGGCCAGATCGACGACCTGATCGAACAGATCCGCCAGCGGACAGAGAAGAACGAGCGCGTGCTGGTGACCACCCTGACCAAGCGCATGGCCGAGGATCTCACCGATTACCTGCTGGAACACGGCGTGAAGGTCCGCTACATGCACTCCGACATCGATACCCTCAAGCGCGTGGAGCTGCTCCGCCAGCTGCGCCTCGGTGAGTTTGATGTGCTGGTGGGCATCAACCTGCTGCGTGAGGGCCTCGACCTGCCGGAGGTCTCGCTGGTCGCGATCCTGGACGCGGACAAGGAGGGTTTCCTGCGCTCCGAACGCTCGCTGATCCAGACCATCGGCCGCGCTGCGCGTAACGTCTCGGGCGAGGTCATCATGTACGCCGACAAGGTCACAGACTCCATGCAGTACGCCATCGACGAGACCGAACGCCGCCGCGCCAAGCAGATCGCCTACAACGAGGAACACGGCATTGACCCGCAGCCGCTGCGCAAGAAGATCGCCGATATCTTGGACCAGGTTGCGGAGCTCGAAGCGGAGTCTGGTGGGGACGCCGCAGGCGGCACCGGCGCCGATTCCAGCGCCGGCGGGCGAGGCGAATCGCCGGAGGCCGACTGGGCGCTGGTGCGTGGCTCCAGTGACGAGCCGATGGCACGCCCGCAGCTGGAGAAGCTGATCCAGGAGATGACGGAACAGATGAAGTCGGCGGCGAAGGAGCTGAAGTTCGAACTCGCGGGTAGGCTGCGCGATGAAATTGCAGACCTAAAAAAGGAACTTCGGGGCATGATCGAGGCTGGGTTGTAAGATCAGAGTTATGTACAGCACAGTCGTCGTCGGAACCGATGGGTCAGAATCTTCCTTTTTAGCAGTGCGGCGTGCCGCGGGCGTGGCTGCGGCCATGGATGCCGATCTTGTGTTGGCCAGCGCCTACGTGGGGGAGCACGCGGACAACGCGGCCCAGAATTCCACTGCTGTGGAAGGTGAGATGTCGGCGGCTGAGGTGTTGGCGTCCGCAAGAAAAGAGGCCGAAGGGGAGGGCGCGAAGAAGGTTCGCGCGGTGCTGAAGGAAGGCGACCCGGTAGAGGCGCTGATGAGCATCGTGAAGAGCGAAGAGGCAGACCTGCTGGTGGTGGGTAATCGCGGCATTAACTCGCTGACGGGACGTCTGCTGGGCAGCGTTCCCGCCGACGCTGCGCGCCAGGCCGAGTGCGACGTGATGATCGTCCACACCGTCGGCACCAGGGACTAGCCCTTCCTGATCCGCGTTAGACCCGGTTAATCCCAGGGCAATGGGCGGGCATGCACGACTGTCAGGCCCTGGGTGGCGCGGGTCATGGCTACGTAGAGGTCGTTGAGCCCCTGCGGCGAGGCCTCCACGATGTCCGCGGGCTCGACCAGCACAACCTCGTCGAATTCCAGACCCTTCGCCGCGGCCGTGTCGACGAATACAACCTCCGCGCCGGAGGCATCCGTGGACTCGGATAACGCCACCTGCAGCGGCTCCGGGCGGGTGGTGATCACACCGATAAGGCCTTCTTCACCCGTGAGTTCCCGAGCCTGCTCAACCGCGGCCTGAACCTTCGAGCCGAGCTCGGCACCCTCAACCGGCATATAGCGCACTCCGGTGCCCGATTCGCGCAGGGCCAGCGGTACGGACTGGGTCGGGTCGATCTCTTGCAGCAGCGGCGCGGCCAAGTCCGCGATGTCTTTCGGCGTGCGGTAGTTCACCGTCAACTGGTGCAGCTGCCAGCGATCCGCAACAAAGGGGGATAGAGCCTCCGCCCAACTATCAACCCCGCCGGGATTGCCGGTCTGCGCGGGATCGCCTACTAACGTCATCCACCTGTTCGGCGAGCGCCGGAACACCATCCGCCAAGCCATGGGGCTGAGCTCCTGGGCTTCGTCGACAATCACGTGACCGAACGCCCAGCGGCTATCCGCGGCGGCGCGTTCGGCGGTGGTGCGCTCGTCGCGCACTTGCTGGCGGGCGGCCAGCGTTTCCGCGTCGATAACGTCGTAGGCCATCAGCACTTCGGGCGCGAAGCCATCGTCCAGATCCTGGCTGGCCGAACCCGTCAAGATGTCCAGTGCCTCTTGCGCCTCCGTGATTTTCTCCAGCCACTGTTCGCGTTCTTCGGCGGCGGTTTCCTCGTCGGAGACATATCCCAACATGTCGATCAATTCATCGATAAGTGGCGCGTCGGCATCCGTCCATTCACCGCTGGGGTGGGTGGCCAGGCCGTGCCACGTGTCCTCGTCGTAGTCCACGGCGATGGCAGCCGGATCCGCATAGAGCCGTTCCAAAACCTGGGTGGGGCGCAGCTCGGGCCAGAACTGCCCAAGGACATCCACGACCGTCGGGTCCGCTCCGAGTTCTTCGCGCAATGTGGCGATGTCGCCTTTGCTCAGCAGGTTCGCCCCACCCAGAGGGTCTGCGCCGATGTTCTTGCCTAGCGCGTCCGCCAGCGCGTTCAACCCGTAGTCCAGGAAGGCCGCCCGCGCGTGGTTGTGCGGTTTGCGGGATCGTCGCGCGCGTGCCCGGGCTGCCCGCACCATGGTCGGAGTGAGCTGCACGTTGAGCCCGTCAATACTGATGTCGATGCTGTCTTCCGGCACGGTCTGGTAGGTCTTGATCGCATCAGCCAGGATCGTCAGCATCTCCGCCGAGCCTTTGACCTCGCGCGCCAGCAGGTTCGTCTCCGGCACGGTGTGCAGGTTCGGCAGCAGCGTGCCGGGGGTCGCCAGCACCACGCCGGTCTCACCCAGCGAGGGCAGCACCTGGGAAATATAGGAAAGGAAGCGGTCGTTCGGCCCGATGATCAGCACGCCTGTGTTGTCTAGCTGTTCACGCCACGTGTACAGCAGGTAAGCAGCGCGGTGTAGCGCCACGGCTGTTTTGCCTGTTCCGGGTGCTCCCTGGACAACAGTTACGCCGCGGTGTTCGGCGCGGATGATTGTGTCCTGCTCCGCCGCGATGGTCTCGACGATGTCCTGCATATAGGCGGTGCGTGCCCTGTTGACGGCATCGAGTAGGGCTTCTTCTTTGGCGACGCCACCTCGCGCCCCAGCGCCCACAGACTCAGATGGGGCTGCCGCGGTGGACAGCTGTTCGTCTGCCACGCTGCGCACCGTGCGTCCACGGGTAGTGATGTGGCGCCGGGAATGAACTCCGTCGGGGTGCAGGGTGGTGGCCAGGTAGAAGGGGCGAGCTAGGGGAGCGCGCCAGTCCATCAGAAGGGTGCGCATCTGTTCATCGTCGTCGTGCAGTCCGATGCGCCCGATATAGCGGCGATCCAGTTTCTCGTTTCCCGCGACAGGATTTTCCGCTTCTTCGTCCTCGACGTCGATGCGGCCGAACATGAGGCCAACTTCCGCAGCGGAGTAGGAATCCAGGCGCTGAGCAATGTCGCGAGCCTCGCGGTCGCGCACCATCAGACCCTGCGGGTCGTCGATGTCGGCCTCCAGTCGGACAGCCTTGAGCCGCTGTTCCAGCTTCTCGCGGGCGTGGTCTACCCGGGATAGGAGGTCGTCGAGATAGCTTTGCTCGGCGGCGATGTCGTTGTTGGGCGCCAAGGTGGGTGCGGGGTCCCTTCTGTGTGGGGGGTGTTAAGGATAGAGCACGCTATCCTACTCCCTTCGGTCGATACTTGTGGATGTCCAGGGTTTTCCGTTCGGGGGGGATAACGGTGGGAATATATAGGGCATATAAGTAAGAGCGTATAAAATCGTAAGTTGAATGCTTGTCAGCCCAAGCGGCTACTCATTCTCTTCTACCTACCCTGTTGATCCGCACGGATCCTTTGGCTTGGATGAAAGGAACTCCTATAGCCATGAAACCCGCAAAGAAGCTCACTGCAGCCGTTGCCGCTTTGGCGGTAAGCTCCTCCATCTTCACCGGAGTTGCCAACGCAGAACCGGATCCCGCCACCAGGGTGGAACTAAACGTTCCGCTGAGCCGAACTGTCACCCTTGACGTCATTTCCAACCAGGGAGCAGACGTACAGAAGGCGCTCTACGACATTCGTGGAGAAATGTGGGACAAGAATGTGCCCTTTGAAGGAACCACCCTCCGCGAAGCAGCCAATAAGGCTGGCTACGCCAACAAGGATGCTTACGTTAAGGCAGCCCGGGTCGACTCCAACATGTCCTTCATTGCGGTTCAGCGCGCAGCTGAAACGCTGGTCTGGCCAAGCCTTGCTCACAAGCGCCCGACAAATGATTCCTGCGAAATCTCAGATTGCGCTTCTGTGTGGAGTGCGAAGCGCAACGGTGAGCAGTCCTGGGGAGAGAACCTTTCGTCCAGCGCGAACCTGCGCCACTCGATCATGCAGCTGTGGGGGCGGGGAGAAGAATCGGCTTTGAGAGCGGCCAAGGGGCGCCCAAACGCTCAAAACGGCCACCTTTGGCTGATGATCAATCCCAAGTACACCGCTTACGGCGCTGCTAATGCGTACTCCCATGTGAACGGCGGGCTAAAAGAAGCATCTTCGATGCAGGCCTCCTATATGCGGAAGGGCGACGGCCAATACCTGGAAAATACCCGCACCCAACTCAAGGTCGCTGACAACGGAAGCATTCGCCCTGGCAAGTTCCCGGAAAATCAGGATCCTGGTCAGATGCAATCGAACGGTAATAGCGGCATCGACATCAACGGCCTGCTAGGCAGTCTCGGCAATGGAGAAGCAGGCAAGATCTTCGGCATCATCGCTGGAGTTCTGGGAGTGATCGGTGCACTGGGAGTTATCGCTAACTACCTGATGCAGAACTTCGGCCCGCGCTAACCTAACCAACGCAAAAGAACCCCTGGTTCACCAGGGGTTCTTTTCTGTTCTACCAGCTCTTACTTGAAGCGCTTCTGCGCATTCTTCTGAGCCTTCTTTGCTCGCTTCTGGGCCTGCTTCTGTGCCTTCTGGGCGCGCTTGCGGGACTTTTTGGTTGCCTTCTTGACGTCCTTCTTCAGTTCCTCGGCGTCGAAGTCCTCCCATGCACCCTGCGCCTTTGCCGCAGCGGACTGTGCGTAGTCGGAAGCCTGGTCACCGAAC
Organism: Corynebacterium sp. LK28; assembly: GCF_014335105.1. Classification (NCBI taxonomy): domain Bacteria; kingdom Bacillati; phylum Actinomycetota; class Actinomycetes; order Mycobacteriales; family Corynebacteriaceae; genus Corynebacterium; species Corynebacterium sp. LK28. The sequence goes on from NZ_PDGZ01000002.1 coordinate 13,647, forward strand.
TCTGCTGCGCGCTCGCGCAGGTTCTCGGCGGTTTCCTTCCACTCATCCTGGTGCTCGTCGACGTAATCAGCGACCTTCTCCTGAACCTGGCCAGCGACCTCCTTGGTCTTGGCAAAGAAACCCTGAGCCTGGTCGGAGGCGCTGGCGGCGAACGCCTTGGACTGCGTCTGCGCGTTCTCGATCATCTTCTGCTGCTCGGAATTACCCGGCAGTGCCTGCTGGGCGCGCCACTTCAGGCCCGGCTTGCCGGCCGTGTCAGCGGAGGTGATGACCAGGCCACCCAGCAGAGCCAGATCGGTAACCAGGCCGCGGATCTCCTCCTTGCGCTCAGCGCCGTTGGAAGCATTCCAGAAAGCGTGGCGGGACAGCGCAGTCGGGATCTGCACGGCGGCCAAGGTAGCGGCAGCCAGACGCGGAGCCTTGCCCGTAGCTAGCAGGGCAGAGGCAATGACCTTGGTGGTGCCTACGACGCGCACGGTGGTCTCCGCATCATCGGGGATCAGCCCGGCCTTGTCCTGTGGCAGTACGGAACGCAGCGTGCCGTTGATAGCCTTAGCGTCCTCTGCGTATTCGTTGCTGTTCAGCAGCATCTGTGCACCGTCGACAGCGAAAGCGGAAGCCAGCAGCGGGCGAGCAAGGGTACGGAACATTTGGGTCTACACACTCCTCATTAGTTGGTGGCACGACCCTTGACTGCAATTAGTCGTGCTCGAACAATCACCCAGGCTACCCGAATTAGTGATGCGCCGAGCGGATGCTAACACTCCGACTCTTCGTCTTTACCAACCTCGCGCTGCCCACTCATCGACCTTGCCCTTTTCCTCGCCGACGGTCGTAGAATCGCCGTGACCAGGGTGAATGCGAGTCTCTGCAGGCAGGGTGAAGATCCTATCGGTGACGTCGCCGAGGAGCTGTTGGAATTGCTCGGGGCTATTTGTTTTTCCGACGCCGCCGGGGAAAACGCTGTCGCCCACCCACGCTCGTGGCACGCGCCCGTCGGCCGGGTTCTGCCCGGCATCCGCCCCTGCAAGATCCAGCAGGGCCAGACCACCAGGAGTGTGGCCGCGTAGCTCCACAACCACAAGCCCCAGTTCCTGCAGGTGCTCGCCCGCCAGTTCTAGTGCCTCCCGCGACCCGTCGTCGTTTCCATACACTCGGTCCGGCGCCACGGGCAGCGCCTCGGCATCCAGGTGCGGCCCGTGATGGCGGGCGCCCGTCGCCTCCAGCACGTCTGCCAGCGCGCGAGTGTGGTCTGCATGCTGGTGGGTGGTCAGCACATCGGTGATGCGCACACCCAGCTGTTCGGCCAACCCCAGCAGGTGCTCCGCGTCATCCGCGGCATCCACCAGCAGCGCTTCACCGCCCCGGCACAACAACCAACAATTGTTGTCCATAGAACCTACGGTCGTTACTGCGTACGTGTGGGCGTCAGTACGAAGAACCTGCACGTCGCGTGGTGCGGAAAGATGGCTAAACTCAGTGACTTGCTGCATGGCACCACATTAACGTTGTTGCGGGTTTGGCGTAGACTGACAGGGTTGATAAATCAACTACAAGGAGTGAAAGTGGCCGATCAACTGATTGTCCGTGGCGCTAGCGAACACAACCTGAAGGGCGTGGATATCGACCTGCCACGCGACAAGATGATCGTGTTTACGGGGCTGTCCGGCTCGGGTAAATCCTCCCTGGCTTTCGATACGATTTTTGCGGAAGGCCAGCGTAGGTACGTCGAATCGCTTAGCTCCTACGCGCGCATGTTCCTGGGGCGGATGGACAAGCCGGATGTGGAACTGATCGAGGGACTTTCCCCAGCCGTCTCCATCGACCAGAAATCCACGAACCGCAACCCGCGCTCGACCGTCGGCACGGTAACCGAGATCTTCGACTACCTGCGTCTGCTGTACGCCCGCACCGGCGTTCCGCACTGCCCGGAGTGCGGCGGCGTGATCCAGCGGCAAACCCCGCAGGAGATCGTCGACCAGATTCTGGCGATGGAGCAGGGCCTGAAGTTCCAGGTGCTCGCGCCAGTGGTGCGCACCCGCAAGGGTGAGTTCGTGGACCTTTTCGAGGACCTGGCCGCCCAGGGCTACTCCCGTGTGCAGGTCGACGGGGCGGTGTACCAGCTGTCCGATCCGCCGACGCTGGAAAAGCAGGTCAAGCACGATATTGACGTGGTGGTCGACCGTCTGCAGGTGAAGGATTCGCAGAAGCAGCGCCTGACCGATTCCATCGAGACCGCCCTGCAGCTGGCCGATGGCATCGTGGTGCTGGACTTCGTGGGACTGCCGGACGACGATCCGAACCGCACGCGGCGATTTTCTGAGAAGATGGCTTGCCCGAACGGTCACGCGATTCAGCTGGATGAGCTGGAGCCGCGCACGTTCTCCTTCAACTCTCCCTACGGCGCCTGCCCAGCCTGCGACGGACTGGGCACGCGCCTGGAGGTCGACGAGAAGCTGGTGATCCCGGACGAGGACGCGCCCGTAGTCGACGCAATCGCCCCGTGGGCCTCCAGTCCGAACAGCAAGTACTTCACCAAGCTGGTCAACGCGCTGGGCGAGGCTATGGGCTTCGACCCGAAAGCCCCGTGGAAGGATCTGAAGGCGACCCACCGCAAGGCGATCCTGAACGGCCACAAGACCCAAATCAAGGTCAGCTATCGCAACCGCTACGGCCGTTCCCGCAACTACAACGCGCCCTTCGAGGGAGTGATGCCCTTCTTGAAGCGCAAGCTCGACCAGACCGATTCCGACTGGTCCAAGGATCGTTACCGCAGCTACATGCGCGAAGTCGCCTGCCCGACGTGTAATGGCACGCGCCTGAAGCCGGAGGTCCTCGCGGTAACCATCGCCTCGGGCGATCGGGAACTGTCTATCGCCGAGGTTTCTGATCTTTCTATTGCGGACGCCAGCAGCTTCCTCGACAACCTATCTCTAACCAAGCGGGAGGAGATGATCGCCGGGGCGGTTCTGCGGGAGATTCAGGCGCGCCTGAAATTCCTTCTGGACGTCGGGCTGAACTACTTGTCGATGTCCCGTTCCGCGGGCACACTCTCCGGCGGTGAGGCCCAGCGCATCCGCCTGGCCACGCAGATTGGTTCCGGCCTGGCGGGCGTGCTGTACGTGCTAGATGAGCCGTCGATCGGCCTGCATCAGCGCGATAACGAGCGCCTTATCCGCACCCTGCAGCACCTGCGGGATCTGGGCAACACCCTGATTGTGGTGGAGCACGACGAGGACACGATTCGTACCGCCGACTGGCTGGTGGATATCGGACCGCGCGCCGGCGAGTACGGTGGCGAGATCGTTTATCAAGGCGAGCCGGAGGGCATCTTCAAGGTCGAGGAATCGTTGACTGGCCAATACCTTTCCGGCCAGCGAGTACTGGCAGTGCCGGATAAGCGCCGCCCGGTGGATAAGGATCGCGTGCTGAAGGTTCACGGAGCGCAGGAAAACAACCTGCAGAACGTGGATGTCACGCTGCCGCTGGGCGTATTGACCTGTGTGACTGGCGTATCTGGATCTGGCAAGTCCTCCCTGATCAACGGCATCGTTGCGAAGTCCTTGGGCAATACCCTGAACAAGGCACGCCAGGTGCCGGGGCACCACAAGAAGATCACTGGAATGGAGCACCTGGACAAGCTGGTGCAGGTAGACCAGAGTCCGATCGGCCGCACTCCGCGGTCGAACCCCGCGACGTACACGGGTGTGTTTGACAAGATCCGCAAGCTCTTCGCCGAGACCACGGAGGCGAAGGTGCGTGGCTACACCGCGGGGCGCTTCTCGTTCAACGTTAAGGGCGGGCGCTGTGAGGCCTGCCATGGCGATGGCACCCTGAAGATCGAGATGAACTTCCTGCCCGACGTGTACGTGCCCTGCGAGGTCTGCAATGGCGCTCGCTACAACCGCGAGACCCTGGAGGTTCACTACAAGGGCAAGTCCATCGCCGAAGTACTGGATATGCCGATCTCGGAGGCTGCGGAGTTCTTCGAGCCGGTGACTTCCATTTCCCGCTATCTGAACACTCTGGTCGACGTCGGCCTGGGGTATGTGCGCCTGGGCCAGGCGGCAACCACGCTATCGGGTGGCGAGGCTCAGCGCGTGAAGCTGGCTGCCGAGCTGCAGAAGCGCTCCAACGGCCGGACGGTGTACATCCTGGACGAGCCGACCACGGGCCTACACTTCGAGGACATCCGCAAACTCATGCTGGTGATCCAGGGACTGGTGGACAAGGGCAACAGCGTGTTCATTATTGAGCACAACCTGGATGTCATTAAGGCCGCCGACTGGATCGTGGACATGGGCCCGGAGGGCGGCTCCGGCGGTGGCACCGTCGTGGCCGAGGGCACCCCGGAGCAGGTTGCGGAGGTGGAGGCCTCCCACACTGGCCGTTACTTGCGGTCGATGCTCTGATTCTGCGGCGGCTGCGGCTGTACCGATTGCTGCTGTGGGTTCGGCGGACCGACAGCGGTGCTCTTGTTCGGCTTCTCACGTGTGACGGCGGCGACCAGCAGCACCATGCCACAGATCAGGAACGCCAGTGCTTGGACAAGGCCGCCCAGGACGGACAGGTCGTAGAAAACTAGCTTCGCAGTTGCAGTGATGGCCAGCAGCAATCCGGGCTTGGAGTTGTTGCGGTGCAGTAGGTACACCGCGCCCAGCATCCAGCTGACGGAGATCAGCACGTGCGCCACCATGAACGAAAGCTTCGTGGCGGAAATCGCCATGGCTACGGCCGGGATTGCAGAGGAAGCGAGCACGAGAGTCACAATGCCGATAAGCAGCTTCGCAACCTCCGTATTGGCCTGGCTGTCGGGAACTTCGCGGCCGGCAATCCCCCTGATTTCAGTATCGAATAGGTGTTGGTGGCGGTATGCCAACGCCACGGAAAGCAGAAGGCTCATCACTAGCACGATCGCGGAATCAGGGATTTCCATAGCCCTCGAGTTAACCCAGCTGAACGGGGCATAGGTGAACACAGCAAGGAAAGAGCAGATGAGGGAAATCCAGGCAACGGACCGTGGCATTTTCGGCAGGCCCCACACAATGGCAGCAGTGAAGACCAGCAACGCCACCGCGATGCCAATGCTCCAGTATCCGAAGTAGGGGAAGTTATCGAGGTGCTTTTGTACCTCTCCATCGAGGGCATGCCAGCGGAAGAACCGGATGATGAAGATGATGGGCAACGTCCCTGCGGAGATCGTGAACGTGAAGGCGCTGGCCACCTGTGGAGGTAGCGGAGCATTCCCATCCACCTGGAAGTCCACCTTGTACATGCCACCGTTGGCCCGGGCGATCAAGAAGGAGCAGGCAGTCGCCAGGGCGATAAACGCCGGGCTCACCCAGGAATCGTGGACACACAGCAGCGCGGCAGGAACGACCACTACCGCAAGGACGCTGCCGACGTGCAGCTGACGCGATGCCCATGGCGGGACGAAGCTGAGGATAGCCAGGATCGCGAAGCTCACCACGCCCATCAAGAAGGTGGATACCGCGAAGGGGGAGGCCATGAGCATTGCAATGATGTAGGTAACAGTGGCGGTGACCTGCAGTTTGAACCAGGGGCGACCCCAGCGGGCCGCGAAGCCACAGATCGCGGCTGCTAGCAGGCTGCCGGCGAAGTAGCCAGTGTGGATTTCCCTTTGCACCGGGTTGTCGGAGGGGAACATCGACAGGAAGCTCGCTGCTACAGGAACGATGAACAGGGGTGCAAACGCAGTGACAATGGAAGCGAGGATCTCCTTCTTCCACGCGTAGGCCAAGCCCAACGATCCGGCACAAATGACCACCGTCAGTACACTGCCCACTGCCTCGCTGAACCAGCCCATCTTGAATACCGCGACCCACAGGTCCGCGAGCCCGCCTAACGTGGCAACTATCAGAAGTGCTGCGGCACTCACGCCATTCGGCTGGCGCTTGTTTACGACTGTGGCCGTGACTGCCAAACCACCACACAGCACTGCTGCGAGGATGACGGCGCCCGTCGGGCTCAGGAACCCAGACGCATAAGCCAGTAGCGCCAGGAAGGTCAGACCCACGACGGTAATGGAACCGCCAATGATCGCCAGCAGGCGCGTAACCAGGTCTTCCTTCTCCCACCATTGCTGGAGCCTGTTCGGAGTAGCTGGCTTCGACCGCGCTGCTTGTTGACGCTGCGCTGCGGGGAATTTAGGCAGCGGCGATTGTCGCTGCTGTGGCTGCTTCTGTGGTTCCTGATTCTGATGACGGGGCGGCTGAACGGGCGCCACGGGTTGACGTTGCACCGCAGTGGGTTGGCGCTGTGCCGCAGTGGGTTGGCGCTGTGCCGCAGTGGGTTGGCGCTGTGCCGCAGTGGGTTGTGACTGCTGCGTTTGCGGGCGGGGCTGCTGTGGCTGAGGCCGCGATGGTTGCGACTGCCGTGGCGGCTGCTGTGGCGGCTGCTGCGTGTGCGGGCGCGATTGGGGTTGCGGTTGCGGTTGTTGGGAGCGCCATGAGTGGGGCTGTGCCTGCGGCGCCTGAGGCCGCTGTGGCTGAGTAGGTTGCGCCTGTGGTCGCGCTGGCTGCTGGGGCTGGGCGGGCTGTGACGGGGGAGCCTTAACCTCCTTGTTGGGGCGTGGGGGAGGTGAGGCTGGGGGCGTCACTACCGAAGAAGCCCTGGGCTGCTGCGCCATAGAGAGCCTTTGTTGATTAACAGCGACCTCGCGCAGGATACTAAACATCTGCGACTGGGCTTGCATCTGCGAACGAGCAAGATCATCAATGCGCTTGATCAGATCGTTAGTGGGCTCGGTGGATCCGTTGAGAGGCTTATTCATAAGGCAAAAGTTTATTCTTGTTCGGTCTTGGAGAAACGGCGTTAGCCATATTTGGATATCGCCTGGATACTTGTTATACTTCCAACCACTACCGTCTCGTTCCATCTAATAAGGCTTTGGCTTTATGAAATGGAAACGGGCTGCAAGTGGAGATTCCTTCTCCCACCTAGAGACCGCCAACACGGTTGGACTCGGGTCGTGGCCAAGACGCAGATGGGGTGCAAGAATCCGACAGTGTAATGCACAGTGATCGGTGAATGTTCCCGCTTGTGCGCTATGGCTGTGATTGTGGGGGAATAGGGGGATCTTCAGTACTGCAGGGGTCGGTAAGACATTAACCAAACTGCTACTGAGGAGTTCACATTAGCGCAGAAGCTCGCATCAACGACCGTATTCGAGTCCCTGAGGTCCGACTCGTCGGTCCAGGCGGCGAACAGGTCGGTATCGTCAAGACGGACGATGCGCGAAAGCTGGCCTATGAAGCTGACCTCGACCTTGTAGAGGTTGCACCGAACGCCAAGCCACCCGTGGCAAAGATCATGGACTTCGGCAAGTTCAAGTACGAGCAGGCCCAGAAGGCTCGCGAAGCTCGTAAGAACCAGCAGCAGACCGTGGTGAAGGAACAGAAGTTCCGTCCGAAGATCGACGACCACGACTACGAGACCAAGAAGGGCAACGTCATTCGTTTCCTGGAAAAGGGCTCCAAGGTCAAGGTCACGATCATGTTCCGCGGGCGTGAGCAGTCCCGACCGGAGCTCGGGTTCCGACTGCTTGAGCGACTGGCTAACGACGTTGAGGAATACGGCGTAGTTGAGACCCGCGCCAAGCAGGACGGCCGCAACATGACCATGGTGCTGGGCCCGATCCGCAAGGGCAAGAAGTAGTAACAGAACTAGTTGTTAGAGGTTTTTCACCAATGAAGCAGAAGACTCACAAGGGTGCCGCAAAGCGCATCAAGATCTCCGGTTCCGGCAAGCTGCGTCGCGAGCAGGCTAACCGCCGCCACCTGTTGGAGGGCAAGCCCTCCAAGCGCACCCGTCGCCTGAAGGGCACCGAGGACGTCGCTCCGGCCGATGTCAAGCGCATGAAGCGTCTGCTGGGCAAGGCATAACTAAAGCCCGCCTTTCCACCCCTATTCACCTAACCGCGTCATCGAGTAATTCCAGCACCTATAGAAGGTGCCCATCTGAGGCGCGCACACTTAAAGAAAAGGAAGTATCACCGTGGCACGTGTCAAGCGCTCAGTGAACGCCAAGAAGAAGCGTCGCGAAGTACTGAAGTCCGCTAAGGGCTACCGTGGTCAGCGCTCCCGCCTGTACCGCAAGGCAAAGGAGCAGATGCTCCACTCCAAGACCTACGAGTTCCGCGACCGCAAGGCCCGCAAGAACGAGTTCCGCAAGCTGTGGATCCAGCGCATCAACGCTGGTGCACGCCAGAACGGCATGACCTACAACCGCCTGATCCAGGGCCTGCGTCTGGCTGAGATCGAGGTCGACCGTAAGAACCTGGCCGAGCTGGCCGTCAACGACTTCGACGCATTCACCGCTCTGTGCGAGGCTGCCAAGGCTGCCCTGCCGGAGGACGTTAACGCACCGGCTGCTTCCTAAAGCTAGCTTTGTAGCGCGTAACGCAAACCCCATCCGGGGAACCTGAACTGAAAGGTTTCCCGGATGGGGTTCTTTGTGCTTTGAGGGCTGCTAGGTTGAATGAAAGCTAGCCAGCCTTTTTCGAGGAGAGACCGCAATGAAGGATTACACCCGCCGGGCAGTGACACTACTGTTGGCCTTTTCGCTCACCGGTACCTTGGCCGCCTGCAATATGAGCACAAACGAAGACGCCGAAAAGGCTATGCAGGAAGCCTCGGAAAAGGCCGATGAGGATTTTTCTTATGCCGATATGTCGGAGGAAGACTTCGCCGAAAAGGCGGCGAAAACCGTCGAGGATTTCTTTAATGCCGTCTTTGACACGTCCTTGGTAGATACCATCGATAAGCTGCCTGACGAGGAGAAGCGCCTGCTCAAGCGCGTCAATTCCGTCGACAGCTTCAATGACTTAAGCGACGAAGAAAAAGACACCGCCATCGAAGCGGCCGATAAGGCCTATGGCTTCCGGGATCGCGTCGCCGGTGCTGATGACATGTCTAAGGAAGATACCGGTGCCTTGATCGTTGGCATTAACACAACGCTAGACGTGCTGTGGCGTTTCACCGATGGGCAAGGTGCAATGACAGCCAAGCCAGACCCCAAGAAGGCCGAGGCCGATAGTGGACGCACGAAGGTCACGTTCCCGGTCGGGTCGGTTTCCATTCGCTTGGCGATGCTGCCCGGTAACCAGGAAGAACCGATCACTGTGCGGGTAGATGGCGGACAGCTCCGGGTAGATGGGCAGTTCCTCGTTGAGGTTGGCAAGGAAGGCGGTGGCGGCACCATGACCCGTACCCGCACCGAGAACGGCGTGACCACGACGGAAGAGGAGCAAGTGACTCTGTTCGAAAAGTAGGTCAATTATGCTGTGGGTTATGAGCCCGCAGGATGCACAAGACCTTTTCACCGAAAGAACCCCCCGCGTCGTCAACGCCGCCAAACTTCACCGGGCGGCTGCGCGCAAAAAGGCGGGGGTTTTCCTCGTGGAGGGGGAAAACAGCGTCGAGGCCGCTATCGCCACCGGCAGCGCCACGGACGTCTTCGTCACGTCGGCAGCCGCAGAACGCTTCGAGCCGATCATCCGCACAGCCGGCTACCTCAACGTCTTCGTCCACTACATCAACGACAGAGCCGCCAAACACCTTTCTGATACCGCCACGACCACAGGCTTGTTCGCCGTATGCAAGCCTGTCCTGTGGTCTGTCGGTAAGGCATTGACGCCGCAGCCCCAGCTAGTGAGCGTCCCAGTGGAAACCAACGACCCCGGCAATGCAGGCACCCTTATTCGTGTTGCCGATGCGATGGGCGCCGATGCCGTGGTATTCGCTGGCGAGACCGCGGATCCGCAATCGTGCAAGGCCGCACGTGCTTCTGCGGGGTCGCTGTTCCACGTGCCGGTGGCGCGTTCCACCAACGTGAAGGACGTGCTGGGGCAGCTACGCGCGCAGGGGCTGCAGATCGTCGCCACCGCAGCCGACGGTGAGGTCAGCTTGGATGACGCGGGGGAGATCCTTACGAAGCCGACCGCATGGCTGTTCGGCAACGAGGCCCACGGACTGGGGGAGGAGCTGCTCGCCGAGGCAGATCTGCGGGTTTCCATCCCCATCCGCGGGCGCGCGGAATCACTCAACCTTGCGACCGCCGCATCCATCTGTATGTATGAATCGGCGCGTGCCCAGGCAGCGGCGCGCGGCGCTACCGAAGACGGGTCAGCCGGGGACTGATATCCCCCGACTCGGCGCACCATGATCCCCGCCGGGTATTATTGACCAGGTTAAGCCGTGCACGTAGATAGAGGAGCGCACACAAGTGACGGATTCCGCGGATACTCCCCAGGTAGAGCTTTCGGAGCAGGGGCTGAGCGCAGCCGCTGACGCAGCTGAGAAAGCCTTCGCCGAAGCTGCAAATCTGGAGGAACTGGCAGTCGCCCGCCGCGAACACCTCGGCGACGATGCCCCCATCCCGGCCGCCCGCCGCAGCCTGGGCAGCCTGCCCAAGGAGCAGCGCAAGGACGCTGGTCGCCTGGTGAACATGGAACGGGGCCGCGTCGAGAAGCGCTTCGCCCAGGTCAAGGCCGAACTCGAGCGTAAGCGCAATGAGGAGGTCCTGCGCGCAGAGCGCATCGACGTCACCGAGCCGACCACCCGCGGGCAGCGTGGCGCCCAGCACCCGATCACCATTCTGTCCGAGCAGATCGCTGACATTTTCGTCGGCATGGGCTGGGAGATTGCGGACGGCCCGGAGGTCGAGGCCGAATACTTCAACTTCGACTCCCTGAACTTCATCCCGGACCACCCCGCGCGCACGCTGCAGGATACCTTCCACATCGCTCCGGAGGGTTCCGGCCAGGTGCTGCGCACCCACACTTCCCCGGTGCAGATGCGCACGATGCTTTCCCGCGACCTGCCGATCTATATTGCTTGCCCTGGCCGTGTGTTCCGCACCGATGAGCTGGACGCCACCCACACTCCGGTGTTCCACCAGGTCGAAGGCCTGGCTGTGGATAAGGGTCTGACGATGGCACACCTGAAGGGCACGCTGGATCACCTGGCCAAGACCCTGTTCGGCGAGGAAGCCAAGACCCGCATCCGCCCGAACTACTTCCCATTCACCGAGCCCTCCGCCGAGGTCGATGTTTGGTTCGCAGACAAGAAGGGCGGCGCAGGCTGGATCGAGTGGGGCGGCTGCGGCATGGTCAACCCCAACGTCCTGATCGCCGCGGGCGTGGATCCGGAGGTTTACTCCGGTTTTGCCTTCGGCATGGGCATCGAACGCACCCTGCAGTTCCGCAATGGCCTGCCCGACATGCGCGACATGGTGGAGGGCGACGTTCGCTTCACCCTGCCGTTCGGCGTACGCGGTTAAAACTACGCGGTTAGAACTTAGACAACCCCAAAGGATCTTTCGAAAATCATGCTTATTTCCCAGTCGTGGCTGACCCGAATCCTGCAGACCTCTAACCCGCAGTGGAGCGTGAGCGCCGAGGAGTTCGACGCTGGCTTCGTCCGCGTCGGCTTCGAGACCGAGGGCTACGAGGCGATCCCCGAGACCACCGGCCCACTGGTGATCGGTCGCGTCGAAAAGATCGAGGAACTCACCGAGTTTAAGAAGCCGATCCGTTACTGCGACGTCAACGTCGGCCAGGCCAACGGCACCGGCGAGCTGCAGCACATCATCTGCGGCGCGCGGAACTTCTCCGAGGGCGACAACGTGGTCATCGCCCTGCCCGGCACAGTGCTGCCCGGCCCGTTCGAGATCTCTGCGCGGAAGACTTACGGCAAGATCTCCGAAGGCATGATCTGTTCTGCGATGGAGGTGGGCCTTGCCTCCCAGCAGAATGCGGGGATCATGACTATTTCTGACGCCGATTTGGCCAGTGCCAACCTTCAGCCAGGTGACGACGCGTGCGGGCTGTTGGGTTTGCAGGACACGATCTTCGAGGTAAACATCACCCCGGATCGCGGCTACGCGCTGTCTGCCAGGGGACTCGCCCGCGAGTTGGCGTCCAGTTTTAACCTGCAGTACCGCGACCCAGCGCAGGATCCGGCGGCAGCAGCGATGCGCAACGACCTGTTCGCCGGCCTGCCCGGCACGGACGGCGAGGTACAGGCGCTGAAAGTCGATGAGGACACGAAGTGCTCGAAGTTCGGCATGCGGAAGGTCAACGGAATCGACCCGAAGGCGGAGTCTCCGCTGTGGCTGCAGCGCGAGCTGATGCTATGTGGCCAGCGCCCCGTGAACCCCGCGACGGACGTGACGAACTATGTGATGTTCCTGCTGGGCCAGCCGATGCACGCCTTCGACGCGGATAAGGTCAATGGCGAGCTGCACGTCCGCCGGGCGCAGAAGGGGGAGAAGCTGACCACGCTGGATGACGTGGAGCGCACCTTGGATGCCGAAGATGTGGTGATCTGCGACGAGTCCGGCATTCAGTCGCTGGCCGGCGTGATGGGCGGGTCGACCTCCGAGATCACCCACGAGACCACAAATGTGCTGTTCGAGGCCGCACACTGGGATCAGATCACCGTGGCGCGGACGTGCCGCCGCCACAAGCTATCCTCCGAGGCTTCCCGCCGCTTCGAGCGTGGCACGGATGCGGCGATCATTGAGGATGCCCTGGACTTTGCCGTTGCCCTGCTGGTGAACATCGCCGGTGGCGAGGTGGAGGAGGGCCGCACCCTGTTCGGTACGGTTCCGGAGATGCCGATGATCACCATGCACACCTCCCGCCCGGGCAAGACGGCGGGCAAGATATACCCGGACGGCACCACTATCTCCCGTCTGCGTGAGGTCGGTTGCGAGGTGCGCGAGACCGGCTCCCGCGACGATAACGGTGCCCGCGAGATCGAGGTCACCCCGCCGAGCTGGCGCCCTGACCTGACCATGCCCGCGGACTTGGTAGAGGAGGTTCTGCGACTGGAGGGGCTGGAGGACATCCCATCGATCGTTCCCACCGCCCCGGCCGGCCGCGGCTACACCCCACGCCAGCGGATGCGCCGCAACGTTGGCCAGGCGCTGGCGTGGGCTGGTTACGCGGAGATCCTGCCGACCCCGTTCATCGCCAATGACGTGTTCGACGTGTGGGAGCTGCCCGCCGACGATCCGCGTCGCCTGACTGTGAAGGTGCAGAATCCGCTGGAGAGCGACTACGCCTCCATCGGCACCACTTTGCTGCCGTCGATGATCGAGTCGCTGCGCCGGAACGTCACCCGTGGCCAGCGCGATGTGGCTCTGTACGGTGTGGAGCAGGTTTCCGTGCCGAAGTCGGCCAAGCCGTTTTCGCCGATGCCTTCCGTAAAGCAGCGACCCGGTAAGGAAGAGCTGGCCGAGCTGCTGGCTTCGCTGCCGGATCAGCCGCTGCACGTCGCCGTTGTTGCTACGGGTAACCGTCAGCTGCAGGGTACGTGGGGTGCCCCGGAGTCCTTCACGGCTGCGGACGCCATCGAGTCCGCCCGCGTCGTCGCCCGTGCCGCAGGCGTGGAAATCACCGTGCGAAATGCCGAGTACCTGCCGTGGCACCCGGGCCGTTGCGCGGAGATTTTGGTGGGCGACAAGGTCGTTGGCCACGCCGGTGAGCTGCACCCGCAGGTCTGCGAGCGAGCGGAGCTGCCGCCGCGCACCGTCGCAATGGAGATGAACCTGGACGCACTGCCGCTGGAGGAGACTTTCCCGCGCCCCGTACTGTCCGCTTTCCCGGCCGTGCTGCAGGACATTGCCGTGGTTGTCGACGAGACCACCCCGGCTCAGGACGTCGAGAATGCACTGCGCGACGGCGCGGGAGAACTGCTCGAGGAGATTCGCCTGTTCGACGTGTACCGTTCGGATTCCCTGGGCGAGGGTAAGCGCTCGCTGACCTTCAGCCTGCGATTCCGCGCCGCCGACCGGACACTGACGGAAGAGGAAGCCAGCGAGTCCCGCGAGGCCGCCCTGCAGTCCGCCACCGAGCGGGTGGGGGCGCAGCTCCGCTGATAATTGCATAATTCCCACAATGTTGAATAATTTGCATTGTGGGGGAATATAGGGCAGAATCGTCCTATGTTGAAAATTGCAGTGGCAGGCGCCAGTGGGTACGCGGGAGGCGAAGCTCTTCGCCTCCTATTGAACCACCCTGGCTACGGCGTGGACTTCGAAATCGGCTCGCTTACCGGCGGCTCCAACGCCGGCACGCGTTTCGGCGACCTCAACCCGGGTCTTCCCGCCCTGGCGGATCGTGTGCTCGAAGAGACGACCGAGGAGATCCTCGGCGCGAACGACGCTGCCATCCTCGCACTTCCGCACGGCGTTTCCGCCGCCCTCAACTTGCCCGAGTCCATGAAGATTGTGGACTGCGGCGCAGACTACCGCCTCAAGAACGCCAACCATTGGGCACGTTTCTACGGCACCCCGCACGCGGGTACTCGCACTTATGGCATCCCGGAGATGCCTGGTCACAGGGAAGAAATCGCCGCCGCCAACTATGTTGCCGCCCCGGGTTGCTTCCCGACCGGCGCCACGCTGGCGCTGATGCCTGCCATTGCCAGCGGGCTCATGGCCCCGCAGGTCAGTGTCGTCTCCGTCACCGGCACCACGGGTGCTGGCAAGAAAGCCGCCGTAAACCTCCTGGGTTCGGAAACGATGGGCAACCTGCGTGCCTACGGCGTGGGCACGCACCGCCATGCGCCGGAGATCAAGCAGAGTGTGGAGGAGCTGCTGGCTCCCGGCTACTCCTCGGACGACGTACACGTCACCTTCACCCCGGTGCTTGCACCGCTGACCCGTGGCATCCTCACCACCGTCACCGCTGCCGCCCGCGGCCAGGCGGGTGACATTCGCCGCGCCTACGAGGACTTCTGTGCAGGCGAACCCTTCCTGCACCTGCTGCCGGAAGGCCAGCAGCCAGAGGTCAAGAGCGTTGTCGGCTCCAACATGGTGCACATCCAGGTGGAGGTCGCCGATGGCATGATTATCGCCACCAGCGCCATCGATAACCTCACCAAGGGCACCGCCGGTGCCGCTATCCAGTGCCTCAACCTCATGTTCGGTTGGGAAGAAACCGCGGGCCTCCCGCAGACGGGACTCTGATTCAGCTATGACCAGCGCAGACAAGGTAACAGCCAAGACCTCCTCCGCCGAGCTCGGCGTCACGGTGCCACAGGGCTTCAGCGCCGCTGCGGTGACCGCGGGCATCAAGCCCTCCGGCAAGTCGGACATGGCTTTGATTCGCAACGACGGCCCGGATGCCATCGCCGCGGCGATGTTCACCCGCAACCAGGTCACCGCCGCGCCGGTGCGTTACACCCAGGCGCATAACGACGGGACCTTCCGCGCGGTTGTCGTGAACTCTGGCAACGCCAATGCCTGCAACGGCGCCCAGGGCGACAAGGATGCCAAGGCCACCGCGGAAAGGGTAGCCGAGGCTCTGGGCTGCCAGCCCGGCGACGTTGCGGTGTGCTCCACCGGGCTTATCGGCGACGTTCTGCCGATGGATAAGGTCCTCGCGGGTGTCGACGAGCTTGCCGGTAACCTCGACCAGTCCATCGCCGCTGGCAACGCTACCGCCCGCGCCATCATGACCACCGACCTCGTATCTAAGGAAGCCGTCTACCACGGTGACGGCTGGTCCATCGGCGCCATGGGCAAGGGCGTAGGCATGATGGCCCCGTCGCTGGCGACGATGCTCGTATTTATTACTACGGACGCCCACCTGCCCAGCTCCGCCACGGCCCACCAGGCCCTGGCGGGTGCGACCCCCACAACCTTCGATTGCATTGACATCGACGGGGCAACCTCCACCAACGACACTGTGCTGCTGATGGCCTCCGGTGCTTCCGGCGTGACCCCTGATGTCGAGGAGTTCAACGCTGCGATCCACCAGGTGTGCCTCGATATTGCAATGCAGTTACAGGCGGACGCTGAGGGCGTCACAAAGAGAGTCTCCATCACCGTCGGCGGCGCAGAAACAGACGAGGCCGCACAGACCGCCGCGCGCGTGATCGGCCGCGACAACCTGTTTAAGTGCGCGATGTTCGGCTCCGACCCGAACTGGGGCCGCGTGCTGGCGGCCGTGGGCATGGCGCCGGTGAAGATGAACCCGGCAGGCATCAGCGTGTCCTTCAACGGCCACCCAGTGTGCATCAATTCCACGGGCGCTCCCGGTGCCCGCACGGTGGACCTATCGGGCGCAGACATTGCCGTAGAGGTGGACCTGGGCGTGGGCGAGGGACGCGCGACGGTGTGGACGACCGACCTGTCGTACTCCTACGTGGAGATCAACTCCGAGTACTCGACCTAAACCGCGCCCCAAGCTGTGGCTTAAACCGCGACCAACAACACGTTTCTACCAGGAAATACGCCAATGACCCCCAAACACAATCCCATCGATACCACCGGGCTGACCCCCGAGATGCGCAGCCACGTGCTGGCCGAGGCTCTGCCGTGGCTGCTGCATTACCGCGACAAGATCGTGGTGGTCAAGTACGGCGGTAACGCGATGATCGACGAAGAACTGAAGCGCGCCTTCGCCGCCGACATGGTATTCCTCCGCGCCATCGGTGCCCGCCCGGTCGTGGTCCACGGTGGCGGTCCGCAGATCAACGAGATGCTGAAGACCGTCGGCCTGGAAGGCGAGTTCAAGGGCGGCTTCCGCGTCACCACCCCGGAGGTCATGGAGTACGTCCGCATGGTGCTTTTCGGAAAGGTCGGCCGCGAGCTAGTAGGGCTGATCAACGAACACGGCCCCTACGCCGTCGGTGCCTCGGGCGAGGATGCAGGTCTGTTCACCGCCTCCAAGCGCACCATCACCATCGATGGGGAAGACGTCGACCTGGGACGTGTGGGCCAGATCGAGCACGTCAACGCTGAAAGCTTGATCGACCTTATCGACGCGGGCCGTATCCCCGTGGTCTCCACAGTCGCACCGGATGACCAGGGCCGGATCTACAACATCAACGCGGACACGGCCGCCGGAGCGCTGGCCGGTGCTTTAGGCGCGGAGAGGCTCGTGATGCTCACGAACGTTAAGGGCCTGTACACCGACTGGCCCAACAAGGACTCCTTGGTTTCCAGCCTGACCCCCGACCAGCTGTCGGAGTTGCTACCTACCCTGGATTCCGGCATGGTGCCGAAGATGGAGGCCTGCCTGGATGCGCTGCGCACCGGCGTGCAGGCCGCGCACGTTATCGACGGCCGTATCCCGCACTCCGTAATCTTGGAGCTGATGACCACCGGCGGTATCGGCACCATGATCTGCCCCGCGGACTGGGAAGACGTAACCACCGCCGCCATCAACTACCGGGAGGACTAGCCATGACAAGCAGCAAAAGCACTGACTGGCAAAGCCACTGGAACGCCGCGATCTTCGAGACCTACGGCACCCCGCCGCGCGAGCTCGTGTCTGGCCGCGGCGCCATCGTCACCGACGTCGACGGCAACGATTACCTGGACTTGCTGTCCGGTATTGCCGTTAACGCTCTGGGGCACGCTCACCCAGCCATTATTGACGCCGTAACGAGTCAGATCGCCACGCTCAGCCACACGTCGAACCTTTTCGCCCACCCGCAGGTGATCAAGCTCGCTGAGCGGCTTAAAGGCCTGCTGGCGGAGCAGAGTGGGGAGGCCGCCGAGGCGGTGGCCGACGCCCGCGTGTTCTTCTCCAACTCCGGCGCAGAAGCCAACGAAGCGGCCTTCAAGATCGCCCGCGCGACCGGCAAGACCAAGATCCTTGCCGCTGAGCGTGGCTTCCACGGCCGCACCATGGGAGCCCTGGCTCTGACCGGCCAGCCCGACAAGCAGGAGCCCTTCAAGCCGCTGCCCGGTGGCGTGGAGTACTACCCCTACGGCGACATCGACGCGCTGCGGGACATGGCGGACGACGACACGGCCGCAATCTTCCTGGAACCCATCCAGGGCGAAACCGGCGTGATTCCCGCCCCGGACGGCTTCCTGGCCGCCGTCCGGGAACTATGTGACCAGCACGGGATCCTCATGGTTGTCGACGAGGTACAGGCCGGCATGGGCCGTACCGGCCAGTGGTTCGGCTTCCAGCACGAACCCGGCGTACTGCCTGACGTGATCACCATGGCCAAGGGACTGGGCGGAGGCTTGCCGATCGGCGCCACTCTCGCTTTGCCGAAGGCGCAGCTGCTGCCCAAGGGCATGCACGGCACCACCTTCGGCGGCAACCCCGTGGTCTGTGCGGCCGCCAACGCGGTAATCGACACGATCCAGGAAGAGGACCTGCTGGCCAACGTCGCAACCCAGTCCGCAGCCATCCGCGAAGGCCTGACCGACCACCCGAGCATTAAGTCCATCCGTGGCCGCGGCCTGATGCTGGGAATTGTCCTGGACGCGCCCCTGACTCTGGATCCGCTGAACTACGGGCTGATCGTTAACAAGCCCCAGCCCGACGTGATTCGCCTGGTCCCCCCGCTGAACATCACGGCGGATGAGGTGCAGGGTGGCGTCACAAAGATTAGGCAGATGCTGGACGACAACCGCAAGCAGAACCAGTAACACAACAAAGGAACCCCACATGACGAATACCCCGAACCGCGCCCCGCTGCGCCACGTGCTGGCCGACGACGATCTTTCCCCGGCGGAGCAGGCCGAAGTGCTGGCGCTGGCCGAGGAGCTGAAGGACAACCGCTACGGCAACGGCTACCGCACCCTGTTGGAGCGCCGCTCTGTCGCCGTGCTGTTCGACAAGACCTCTACGCGCACGCGCTTTTCTTTTGACGCCGGCATCACCGAGCTGGGCGGCAATGCCATCGTCGTAGACAGTGGAAGCTCGCAGATGGGGAAGGGGGAGACCTTCCAGGACACCGGCGCGGTGCTTTCCCGCTACGTCTCCGCGATCGTGTGGCGCACCGGCGCGCACGACAACCTGCACCAGATGGCAGAAACCGCGGGCGTGCCGATCATCAACTCCCTGTCCGACGACTTCCACCCCTGCCAGATCCTGGCGGACCTGGTGACCATCAAGGAGCACAAGGGCGAGCTGAAGGGCTTGAACGCCGTGTACTTCGGCGACGGTGCGAACAACATGGCCAACAGCTACATGCTGGGCTTCGCCACCGCGGGCGTGAACATCACCATCGCCGCACCCGAGGGCTTCCAGCCGGCCGCAGAGTTCGTCGAGCGTGCTCGGCAGCGCGCCGAGCAGACCGGTGCGACCGTGACCGTGACCGACAAGGTGGACGCCACCGGCGCGGACGTGGTGATCACCGATACCTGGCTGTCGATGGGGCAGGATGCCTCCGAGGATCGCAGTGCGCTGAAGGCCTACCAGGTCGACGCGGAACTGATGGGCACCGCCAAGGATGACGCAATTTTCCTGCACTGCCTGCCGGCCTACCGGGGCAGCGAGGTCACCGCGGAGGTTATCGACGGGCCACAGTCCGTGGTATTCGATGAGGCAGAAAACCGCTTGCACGCACAAAAGGCGCTGATGGTATGGCTTCTTCGCTAACCCGCACCGCGCGACAGGACATGATCGGGCGCATCATCGGCGCCGAGAAGGTAGGCAGCCAGCGCCAGCTGCTGGGCATCCTGGTCAACCGCGGCATCGACGTCACCCAGGCGACCTTGTCGCGCGACCTGGTGGATCTGGGAGCCAAGAAGGTGCGTGTGGGCGGGGAGGTGTACTACTCCCTGTCCGACGACGTGCGTGTCGATGGCCCGGATAAGCTGCGCCGAGTATTGGGGGAGCTGCTGGTCGACCACGATCACTCCGGCAACATCGCAGTGCTGCGTACCCCACCCGGTGCCGCGCAGTACCTGGCCAGCATCCTCGACCGCTCGGACGTCAACCGAGTGGTGGCCACGATCGCTGGCGACGATACGGTGTTCGTCCTGGCGCGGGAGCCCCTCAGCGGTAAGGAGCTTGGGGAGTACTTCTACCACCTGGCGCAAAGCTAGAATGAATTAACTGATACTAGAGCAAGACCGCAAAAGACTGCATAAGACTTTCGAAGGGAAGCGTAAAGAAGAATGAAGGATCGCGTAGTACTCGCATACTCCGGCGGGCTGGATACCACCGTTGCCATCAGCTGGATCGCCAAGGAGCGCAACGCAGAGGTCGTGTGCGTCTCCATCGACCTGGGCCAGGGCGGCGAGGACATGGAGACCGTCCGCCAGCGCGCACTGGGCGCCGGCGCCGTGGAATCCATCGTCGTGGACGCTCGCGATGAGTTCGCCAACGATTACTGCCTGCCGACCATCAAGGCCAACGGCATGTACATGAAGGAGTACCCGCTGGTCTCCGCGATCTCCCGCCCGCTGATCGTGAAGCACCTGTCCGAGGCCGCTGCCGAGCACGGCGGAACCGCCGTTGCCCACGGCTGCACCGGTAAGGGCAACGACCAGGTTCGCTTCGAGGTCGGCTTCGCCAACACCGCCCCCGACCTGGAGATCATCGCCCCGGTCCGCGACTACGCCTGGACTCGCGAGAAGGCCATCGCCTTCGCCGAGGAAAATGGCATCCCGATCGAGCAGTCCAAGAAGTCCCCGTTCTCCATTGATCAGAACGTTTGGGGCCGTGCCGTTGAAACCGGCTTCCTGGAGGATCTGTGGAACGCCCCGACCAAGGACGTTTACGCCTACACCGAGGATCCGGGCCTGGGGCAGGCTCCGGATGAGGTCATCATCTCCTTCGAAGGCGGCAAGCCCGTCGCCATCGACGGCAAGAAGGTCACCGTGCTGGAGGCTATCGAAGAACTGAACCGCCGCGCCGGCGCCCAGGGTGTGGGCCGCCTGGACATGGTTGAGGATCGCCTGGTGGGCATCAAGTCCCGCGAGATCTACGAGGCTCCGGGTGCTATGACCCTGATCCGCGCACACGAGGCTTTGGAGGCAGTCACCGTCGAGCGTGAGCTGGCCCGCTACAAGCGCGGCATCGATGCTGAGTGGTCCAACCAGGTTTACGACGGCCTGTGGTTCAGCCCGCTGAAGCGCTCCCTGGATGCGTTCATCGAGTCCACCCAGACCCACGTCACCGGCGACATCCGCCTGGTTCTGCACGCTGGCTCCATCACCGTCAACGGCCGCCGCTCCGGCAAGTCCCTGTACGACTTCAACCTGGCCACCTACGACGAGGGCGACTCTTTCGACCAGTCCATGGCGCGTGGCTTCGTGGAGCTGCACGGCCTGTCCTCCAAGATCGCCGCGAAGCGCGACCTGGCTAATTAGCGGCCAATCCCACCAGAGGCTCACCAGAGGCTAACGAGAGCAGAAAGGCACTGAACCCAACCATGACCACCGAGGCACACGGCACGAACGAGGGCGCCCTGTGGGGCGGCCGATTCTCCGGCGGCCCGACTGAGGCGATGGCTGCCCTGTCGAAGTCCACGCACTTCGACTGGGTCCTGGCCCCCTATGACGTGCTGGCCTCGCAGGCTCATGCACGGGTGCTACACAAGGCCAACCTGCTCAGCGACGAGGACTTCGATACCCTCATCGCTGGCTTGCAGAAACTGGGGAAGGACGTCGCCGATGGTTCCTTCGGCCCCGAACCCAGCGACGAGGACGTCCACGGCGCGATGGAACGCGGCCTGATTGATCGGGTCGGCCCGGAGGCCGGCGGTCGCCTGCGTGCGGGTCGTTCCCGCAATGACCAGGTCGCCACCCTGTTCCGCATGTGGCTGCGCGACGCGATCCGCGACATCACCGCGGGCGTACTGGACGTCGTCGACGCTCTGGTCGCCCAGTGTGATCGCCACCCGGAGGCCATCATGCCGGGCAAGACGCACTTCCAGGCCGCCCAGCCGGTGCTGCTGGCCCACCAGCTGCTGGCGCACGCGCAGCCGCTGCTGCGCGACGTGCAGCGCTTCCAGGATCTGGATAAGCGCCTCGCTGTGTCCCCGTATGGTTCTGGTGCGCTCGCGGGTTCCTCCCTGGCGCTCGACCCGGAGGCCATCGCGGAGGAGCTCGGCTTTGACTCTGCTGCGGATAACTCTATTGACGCCACTAGTTCCCGCGACTTCGCCTCTGAGGCAGCCTTCGTGTTTGCCCAGGTTGCAGTGGATCTTTCCCGTCTGGCAGAGGAAGTCATCGCCTGGTCCACCCCGGAGTTCGGTTACGTCACGCTGGCCGATGAGTGGTCCACCGGCTCGTCGATCATGCCGCAGAAGAAGAACCCGGACGTCGCAGAGCTCATGCGCGGCAAGACCGGCCGCCTGATCGGCAACGCCACCGGTCTGCTGGCCACCCTGAAGGCTATGCCGCTGGCCTACAACCGTGATTTGCAGGAGGACAAGGAGCCCATCGCGGATTCCGTGGCTCAGCTGAACCTGCTGCTCCCGGCGATGGCTGGCCTGGTCGATACGCTGACTTTCCACCCGGAGCGCCTGGGTGAGCTCGCCCCGGCGGGCTTCACGCTGGCCACCGACCTGGCGGAGTGGATGGTTCGCCAGGGCGTGCCTTTCCGCGTCGCCCACGAGGCCTCCGGCTCTTGTGTCCGCATCGCGGAATCGCGCGGAGTGGATCTGGTGGATCTCACCGACGAGGAGCTGGCGGGTGTGCACACGGCTCTGACTCCGGAGGTTCGCGAGGTGCTGACCATCGACGGTGCCGTGGCCTCCCGCGCTACCCGCGGTGGCACCGCTGGCGTGCGCGTGGCGGAGCAGAAGGAGCGCGTGCGCGAAGCCTCCTCTACCGACCGCAAGTGGGCTGAGAAGACCCGCCTGGTCTAAGCGCCCAGGGAACCTAGGTTCAATCGGGTCTAGATCCCGACCCCGTGTTCATTCGCCCCGCCGGGCAGGTTGTGCAGACGCACGCCCTGCCCGGCGGCGTGCTTTGCGAAGCGTTCGACGAAGTTTGCCGAGCGCTTGCCGGACGCGCAGTAGACCACGACATCCACCGTGTCCTCCGCAGCGCCGTGTGCGCTGCTCATGCTCTCAAGCAGCTGCTCCGCCAGTTCCGGCTGCTCGCTCCACACGCTGGTGGGCAGGTGGTAGCCGGGGTACTCGGAGAACGTCGGCAGGTCCTTGATGGCCTTTTCTCCCGGCTCGCGCACGTCAATCGCTATCGCTGCCCCGTCGGCTAGGGCACGCAGTAGGCAGGCGGCTGTATCTTCCCCAGCCGCTGCAGGCCTACTATCCTGAGCTGCGTCAGCCTCGCAGCTCGATGTTTCCTCCGCCACGATCTCGGTGACCGGCTTCCGCTGTGGATCGGCGGTGACGTTGAAGTGCTGGATGTTGGCGCTAAGGGCGTCATAAATATGCAACCGCCCAACTTGCTGTGCGCGAGAGTCAGGATCGCGCAGGAACTTAATGGTCTCCGTGGCCATGAGGCCCGCGACTACCGCGGTCGTTACGCCCAGCACTCCGGCGGTGGCGCAGTCCGGCACGCTGTCCGGATCCGGTTGGGAGGGGTAGAGGTCGCGCATGCCGACGCCCCGGGCGGACTCCTCGGCGCTTATGTCAGCGCCCGGGCCGGACCACCAAACCGCCACGTCGCCACGGTAGCGCAGCACAGAACCCCAGACCAAGGGAGTGCCGGTGGCCTCGGCAGCATCAGCGGCCAGGAACTTCGTGGCGAAAGTATCCGAGCCGTCGATCAGCACGTCCACGTCCTCCAGCAGCTCGGCGGCGTTGTCGGCGGTGAAGCGGCCGTGGATGCCGTGGAAGCGCAGACCGGGCTGTAGCTCCCGCAGGCGCTCGCCGGCGACGTCCACCTTGGGACGGCCGACGTCGCTGGCACCGAAGAGGATTTGGCGGTGGATGTTCGTGATGTCCACCGTGTCGTCGTCGATAACGGACATCTCACCGACCCCCGCTGCAGCCAGCGACTGCATCAAGGGGCAGCCGAGGCCGCCCGCGCCGATCACCAGCACATGTGCCTCGTGCAGGCGCTCCTGTTCTCGCAGGCCGTGTCCCGGAAGGATCGTCTGCCGCGCCACCCGCTTCAGTTCATCGGCGGGCAGCGAAGTGTATTCGCTGAACATCACAGCACCTCGTCTGCCCAGCCATCCCAGCTGGCCAAACCGTCGAAGCTAGAGGAGGCCAACGCACCCTGGGCATGCGTGCGCTGGGGAATGCGCCCAGCCCCGCGTGCCAATCGGCCGGCCTCCACGGCCGCCTTCATGGCCTGCGCCATCGCCACCGGATCCTGGCAGCGGTTTACCGCGCTGGCTAGCAGCACACCGGAACAGCCCAGCTCCATCGCCAGCGCCGCGTCGGAGGCCGTGCCCACGCCCGCGTCCAGCAGCACCGGCACCTGGGCGCGCGAACAGATCAGTTCGATGTTGTGCGGGTTCAGGATCCCCAGCCCCGTGCCGATCGGCGAACCCAGCGGCATGACAGCATGCACGCCCACGTCCTCCAGCCGCCGGGCTACTACCGGGTCGTCGCTGGTGTAGGCAAGCACCACGAAGCCTTCGGCCACCAGCATCTCGCAGGCATCCACCAGCTCCACCACGTCGGGCAGCAGCGTGTGGTCGTCGGCGATGACCTCTACCTTCACCCAGTTCGTCCCCAGTGCCTCGCGCGCCAGCTGGGCCGTCAGCATCGCATCGCGCGCCGTCTGGCATCCCGCGGTGTTCGGCAACACGTCTATACCCAGGCGGTTCAGTAGCTCGAAGACGCTCTCACCGCCGCCGGTAGTTTGTGCGCTGTGGCGGCGCATCGCCACCGTGGTTAGCTGCGTGCCACTGGCAACCAGCGCATCCTCCAGCAGTGACTGGCTGCTGGCGCCACCGGTGCCCATGACAAGGTGGGAATCGAATTCCTTATCCGCAATCTTCAGCATCGCCGGTTACTCCTAGCCGCCCTGGACGGCGATCAGGATGTCCACCGCGTCGCCGTCGTCCAGGGTGCGCCCCCAGTCGCTAGCCGGAACGACCGCGCGGTTCACTGCCACTGCGACCCCCTTCGCGCCTTCCGCAGCAGAGGTCTCGCGGCCCGTCTCCGCAGCCACGACTTCCGCCACACTCGGCGCGTTTTCCGCTGACCGTGGTTCGTCATTCACCGTGTAGTCCATGAAAACTCCTTAGCGTTACGGCTTTACTTTGCAAGCTCTTCTGTGCAGCGCCCGCGCACGCCCCTCTAGGCGTGGCGCAGTGGCGCGCAACTGGCCAGGTCGATCTCCGGTTCCAACGTGGGGACCGGCTGGCCCATTCCCAGTGCTGCCCCCACTGTAGCCCCCAACGCGGACAGCAGAATTCCGTGGCGGAAGTAGCCAGTGGAAATCACCAGTTTCTCGCCGATTTTCCCCAGGTACGGCAGGTCGTCTGGCGCGCCCGGCCGTTCGCCGGTGATCGCTTCAATGAATTCGCACTCCTGGATCCCGGGCACAATCCGAATCGCATCGCGCAGCAGCGTGTACACCCCGTCCACCGCGGGGCCACGGCGGGCGTCTTCGCGGCTGGTCGCACCGACCGCGATTGTGCCGTCGGTCCGCGGGATGATGTACACCGGCCGGTCCTCCACGAATCCCCGGATCACGCGCCCCACGGGCGGCTCCATTCCCTCGGGCACCCGCAGCCGCAGCATATCGCCGCGCACCGGGCGCAGCTTCAGCGGAGATTTCTCGCCCTCGTACCAGCCCTTTACCTGCCCGGCGCCTAGCCCGTTGCACAGGTACACCATGTCGGCCGTGTACGTCGCGGCGTCTGTGGTGACGGTACCGTCCTCGATGTGGCTCACCCGCTCGCCGAGGATCGCCACGCCCATGTTCCGCAGCGCATCCAGCAGCGCCGCACAGTACATGCGCGGGTTCACCTGGTGGTCGCCGGGGATCTCGACCACACCGGATAGCTGCGGGCTGAGGCCCCATTCGATCTTGCGTGCCTGGCGCAGTGGCAGGCGCTGTACCTCCATGCCGTGGCCGTGCTGGTGTTCCGTCAGCTCGGTGAGGTGCCGCGCGTCCGCTCGATCCGCCCCCACCACGAAGGTCGATTCTGTTCTGTGGCCGGTGCTTAGGGAGGTCTTTTCGCCCAGCCGTTGCAGCAGGTCGTCGTACAAGTTTTTGGACGCCACCATCAGCGGGTACAACGGCTCCTGCTTATACTGCACTTCTGCGACCGGGGCCAGCATGCCGCCCGCGATGAAGGAGGCCCCGCTTACTGGGGCTGGGTCGATCACCGCCACGCTAGAGGGGTCCGCCCCGAGGTCCACCAGCTTGAAAGCGGTGGAAAGACCCACGATCCCCGCGCCCACCACAATGTGGGCATAGTGCTGGGAGCCGCCAGGACTGGAATTAGTCACTTCTATTCACTTCCTCTTGTGCGGGTTGCAAGCGGTGGGCGTCACGAAGAAAAACCAGCGAGCACCTGCCGGGCGGTGGCGCGCGGGTTGGGTGAGTTCATGAATCCGCGAACGATCGCGACTCCGGCAACACCCGTGTCGGCTAGGTCGGCTGCGTCCTCCGCGCGCACGTCGCCGATGGCTACCACCGGAACGCGGGAGGCTCGCACCAGCGCGGGATAACCTTCCAGCCCCAACGGCTCGCGGCCGGAATCCTTGGTGGGGGTGGGGCGGAAGGGGCCGGCGCCGATGTAGTCGATCGCATCGGCGTACTCGTTGGCCTGCTGCACCAGCGGCAGAGTGCCGGTGGTCAGCCCAATGATTGCATCTGGCCCCAGTACCTCGCGTGCCAGGCGCGGATCAAGGTCGTCCTGGCCAATGTGCACGCCGTGGATGTGGTGGTGACCCATGAGGGCAGCGGCGACATCCACGCGGTCGTCGATCAGCACTTTGGTGGCCGGGTTGGCCCGCTGGACGGCGGCGGCGACCTCGATGGCCAGAGCCGTCAGGTCACGCACACTAATGGGTTTGCTGCGCACCTGCACCACGCCCGCACCTCCGGCGGCCGCGGCCGCGGCGACGTCGACGACTTTCTCGTGCGGCGCGCCGGTAACCAGGTAGCAGCGCAGATCGACGTTAGCGCTCACCGTGCGCTGCCGCCTCCTTCTGCAGATCCTCGGCAACTTCCTTGGCCTCGTCGCGGTTTAGGTACAGCTGGGAGCCCGCACGGCGGAACTCCTCGGCCATTTCCTCTTCGCCCGCAGCGCTGGCCTTGGCATCTGTAGCGTCCACGCCGTCTACGCTTTGGCGGCCGAAGCCCGGCAGGCCCAGATCCTTAACCAGCGACTGCTTCTGATCGGTGGCCAATGCCTCGTCGATCTCGTCGCCGAAAGCATCGCGGATGTCTTGGCTAATGCGCATGGAGCAGAACTTCGGGCCACACATGGAGCAGAAGTGCGCGGTCTTCGCCGGCTCCGCAGGCAGGGTCTCGTCGTGGTACGCCTGCGCGGTGTCCGGATCCAGGGAAAGGGCGAACTGGTCGTGCCAGCGGAACTCGAAGCGGGCCTTACTCATGGCATCGTCCCACTCGTGGGCGCCCGGGTGGCCCTTGGCCACGTCGGCGGCGTGGGCGGACACCTTGTAGGTGATCACACCGGTCTTCACGTCATCCTTGTTCGGCAGACCCAAGTGCTCCTTCGGGGTGACGTAGCACAGCATCGCGGTGCCACCCATGGCGATGTTTGCCGCACCGATGGCGGAGGTGATGTGGTCGTACCCCGGAGCGATATCCGTAACCAGCGGACCCAGGGTGTAGAACGGTGCGCCGCCGCACCATTCTTGCTCCTTTTCGTTGTTGACCTGCACCATGTTTAGTGGCACGTGGCCCGGACCTTCGACCATGACCTGCACGTCGTACTCCCAGGCGCGGTGGGTCAGCTCGCCGATGGTCTTCAGCTCTGCGAACTGGGCTGCGTCGTTGGCGTCCGCGATGGAGCCGGGGCGCAGGCCGTCGCCCAGGGAGAAGGCGACGTCGTACTTGGTGAAGATCTCGCACAGTTCGTCGAAGTTTTCGTAGAGGAAGGATTCCTTGTGGTGGGCCAGGCACCAGCCCGCCATGATGGAACCACCGCGAGACACGATGCCGGTAACGCGCTTGGTGGTCAGCGGCACGAACGGCAGGCGCACGCCAGCGTGGATGGTCATGTAGTCCACGCCCTGCTCGCACTGCTCGATGACGGTATCGCGGAAGATCTCCCAGGTCAGATCCTCGGCCACGCCGTCGACCTTCTCCAGGGCTTGGTAGATCGGCACGGTGCCGATGGGTACAGGGGAGTTGCGCAGGATCCATTCGCGGGTGGTGTGAATGTCGTTACCGGTGGACAGATCCATCACGGTGTCCGCACCCCAGCGGGTGGCCCAACGCAGCTTGTCGACCTCTTCGCGGATGGAGGAAGTGACGGCGGAGTTACCGATGTTGGCGTTGATCTTCGTGGTGAAGGCGTTGCCGATGATCATCGGCTCGGATTCCGGGTGGTTAACGTTGTTCGGGATGATGGCCTTGCCGGAGGCAACCTGCTCGCGGACCTTCTCTACGTCGCAGTGCTCGCGCAGCGCCACGTACTCCATCTCCGGGGTGATGATGCCCTGGCGGGCGTAGTGCATCTGGGTAACGCGCTTGCCGTCCTTGGCGCGCAGGGTGGGGCGGGTGGAACCCTTCCATTCCTCGCTGGCCTCGCCACGCTTGACTGCACGGTTGCCGTCATCCAGCAGGTTGCGACGGCGCCCCTCGTAGGGCTCCACGTCGCCACGAGCTTCGATCCACTCGCTGCGCAGCCCTTCCAGTCCCTTGGTCGGCTCGGCCCACGGTCCGCGGGTCCGGTAGATCCTCACCGGCGCGTTGGGGCCGGTCGGTGAGTCGTCCAGCTGAATCTCCGTCTCCGGAACCTGCAGCTTGAAGGTCTTGCCGAAGGATTCCACGGTCTTCTCGATGGGGGAGAAGCTGTGCTTCGGGTGGATCTCCGCGCCGTACTCGTCGGTGGGGGTGGCAGCGGTGTTCTGGGTAGACGTGTCCGTCATTAAAGACTCTCCTGACTCTTCCTTCGCTGGTTCTAACCAGACAGGTTCTAGCGGTACCCGCGCGGGATGTAGCGCGGTCTCAGCTCGATACCTCGAGCGCCCGTGTTCGGTTGTGCTTTCCACTGTAACGCACCTCTCACAAGCGTGTAGTTTCGCCCTGTCAGCTTGTTCGGTTTGGCCTGAAAAGTAGCTGCGTGTGAAATAAGATCAGGCCTATGACGAGCCCATACCCCAGCAGCTTGAACGCCAATAACGGCAAAAAGAGCAGTTCAAAGTTTTTCCTTGTAGTTGTGTTGCTGCTGGTAGCAGCGGTTGCTTATGTGGTTGGCTCGGGGAACTTCCCCGGCAGTCTAACCGGATCTGGCGGGAAGTCTTATGACACCAGCAAGCCTTTGAAAATTGTCGCTGCTACAGAGCTGTCGGATATGGAACCGTTTATCCAACAGGCTTCCTCGGACTTGGGGTTCGAGATTGAAATGGAGTACGACAGTGGCACTCTCGTCAACACTCGTAACCTGGTGGATGGTGATTATGGGGATAAGTATGACGCCACCTGGTTTGCAACCAACGCTTTTGCCAGAGCGGAGGGCTCATCCCAGCAGTCCGAAGATCACAGCATTGCCCGTTCGCCGGTAGCTCTGGGGCTCAAACAGGACGCGGTCAATCGCCTGGGATGGCGCAATAAGGACGTCAAGTGGTCGGATATCGCTGAGGCCGTAAAGCGCGGTGATCTTACGTTCGGCATGACAGATCCGCAGGAATCCAACTCCGGTTTCCTTACTCTTCTTTCGGTCGCGGCGGCACTGAGCAACTCTCCGCAGGGGCAGAAGTTCGATCTTTCGACGGCGTTTCTCGACAAGCCACGTATGAAGGACTTCTTCTCCGGCCAGACGATCACTTCCGGATCCTCCGGTTGGCTGCGCGATACCTTCGTAAAGAACCCTGGCAAGGCGGATGGCATCTTCAACTATCAATCCGTTCTGCAATCGATGAAGGAAAACGACGGGGTAGATATCGAAGTAATCGTCCCCGGGGATGCCGCGGGCGCTGCCGATTACCCCCTTTCGGCGCTCACGAAGCCCGGCGAAACGGGGCCTGAGGCGGACACCGTAGCGAAGGTCGAAGCCCTAGCCGATTGGTTTAAAGAGCACAGCGAAGAGGTAGGGGAGCGAACCCACCTGATCGTTTCGGGCAAGGACGCGGAAAACAAGGGCACCCAGAACTACTACGAGTATCCGACGTCGAAGGATCACATTCGTTCTCTTGTCAGCCTGTATCGTGATGACCTTCGCCGCCCCGCTGACAGCAACTTCCTGCTCGACACGTCCGGCTCGATGCGGGGCAACCGACTGGCAGATCTGAAGGGCATCCTGAACAGGCTTATTGACGGCACCGCAGGCGAAGCCGGTAATCCGAAGGGATTCGGCCGTCGCGAAACGATCACCCTTATGCCTTTCAGTAGCAAGGTTGCCGATGGATACACCCAGGAGCACTACGACCCGGACAGCGCGGAGCAGAGTCGAGGCCTGCGGGATTACGTCAATGGTCTGCAGCCCCGTGGTGAAACTGCGATTTATGACGCCGTGTTGCGCGCCTACGACCGTGTGGGTGAAGGCGGCGGTTCCCTGAATTCGATTGTGCTGATGACCGATGGTGAGTCGAACTCCGGCACGAATCGCCAGGAGTTCATCACCAAGATGAAGCGCAAGATGGCCGAGACTGACCGCAAGATCCCGGTGTTCGTCATCCTCTATGGGGAGGCCAGCGAGGAGGAGATGAACTTCCTGGCGGACTTCACCGGTGGCAAGGTTTTCAACGCTCGTAGCGGTGATCTGTCTAAGGCGTTCGAAGAGATCCGCAGTTACCAGTAGGCCGCAATCAGTAGGCCGCAATCAGTAGGACAGGGTAGGAAAGAAACCATGAACTCCAAGTACTTTCCGAAAATCGTTGCTGGGCTTGTCGTTTTCGTCGCGATCGTGGGCTTGCATGCTGCGGTGGATCTAGGGTCTCTGTGGATCGTCGTGGCGGGAGCCCTCGCCGGTGCTGCTGGGATGCTCATGCCGGAAGGACAGGAACAAAAGTCGCTAGAGGGGAAGCCAGTCCAGGATGGGAAGCACTCTCTGGAAAAGAAACGGCACGAACCTTTTAGTAAACCAGCTCCCACGTTCTATGAGGTTCCTACCGAGTCCCTACAGGGCATCCGCACCCACTCTAAGCATCTCAAAGAATCCGTGCGCGTCTCCGGACAGCAGCGCCAAGAGTTCTACGCGGATCTCGATCATTTCTACAGCACGTGCAAGGACGTTGTGCACGAGTGGGATCACTTGGCTGCGGATCCGCCGCAAGAGAACAAGGTTCGCCGCATTTTGGACGTCTATTTCCCAGAGACCTGCCGAATTCTTGATGACATGCCGACTGCAACGCATAACCAGGCCGTTGAGGATTTCCGTGCTTCGCTGGCAGTTTTGCAATCAGAAATGGACAAAGTTCACCAAGCGATCATGCAGGACAACCTCCAAGAGCTGAAGGACAATCGCACATTCCTAGAACTGGAATTCGGCGTGCTACGGAAGCCCGAGGAATGAGTATAAATCAATTAGGTTTCAAGATAATGCATCGGTTTGCGCACAAATAGAGTTGAAGAAATGACTAATGCTTTCTCCAAAAAGACCGCCAGTATTCTCCTCGTATTGATCCTTGCCGTGTTTCTTGTGGCTGTGGGGACTGTAGCCAAGAAACGTGATGGAGGAGAAGATGAGCGCCCGCTGCGGATAGTGATGGCGAATGACATTCCATTCAGTCCGTTCCTGTGGGTAGAAGCGAAGCGTGACTACGGAATGCAAGTCGAGATTGACCTCGGGGGAGACACAGTTGAGCTTTCCCGGAAGATTGCTAATGGGGAGCTAGGGGATGAGTACGATGCAGTCTGGTTGGCGACTAACTCCTATGTGAACCTGCAAAACAATGAGGCGCTCGGAGAGAGCTACGGGTTGGCTTCGGATACGTTGGGGCTCGCATTAAGGAGCAAAGACCTGGATCGTTTGGGATGGCAGAAGAAGCAAGTTACGTGGAACGATGTCCGGGAAGCGGTCACAAGGGGAGACCTAACTTTTGGTATGGCAGATCCGGGCAAATCCAACCTGGGGATGCAGTCTCTGATCGGCATACTATACAAGATCGGGGGCTTGCAATCAGATGACTTAGCAGAAGAGGTTGCAGGTAAAGTTCATCCTCAATTGAAGAAGTTTTTCGGCGCTCAGGTGCTTTTAAGCGATACTTCTGATGAATTGTATGACAGATTCTCTGCTACAGATGATGTTGCTCAAGCAGTTTTCGCGTTTTCTTCTGATGAGAAACTTTTAAGGGATAACGGAGAAATTACCTTTGTTATCCCCGCTGACAGGATCGGGTTTAACGACTTTCCGATTTCGGTGATCAAGAATCCAGATGACGAAGAAGCTGAGGCTTCTGCTCATGCTAAGACGAAAGCCTTCGCTGATTGGGTCACTCAACATGGCAACGAACTCCGGCATAAAATACGAGTTGAATTGGGCGACTCACCTGGGCAACGCCGTGCTGATACAACCGCTCATAAGCTCCCCGGTTCCAAGCAGGAGTTCGAAAACACATTGCGCTTTTATCGGGAGGAGCTGCTTCGCCCCAGAGACATCAACCTGCTAGTCGACGTTTCCGCTTCCATGCAAGGGGAAAAATTCAGGGAAGCAAAGAAAGACATACTCGATTTGCTTGGTGAACAAGCGGGGGTCAATGGCAGAGCGGTAAATATCACAACATCCAGTACATCCTCGAGCAAAGCGTTCACCCAAAAGGACTATTCCCCAGATGATCCAAAGCATGCACGCACTCTAAAGGATTACGTAGACCGTATGGCGGCCCGCCAAGAGGCCAATATCTATTACCAGCTGTACAGGGAATATCTGCGAATTCCGCAAAGAGGAAACTTGATTCAAGGACAGTCAATAGTCTTGCTGACCAGTGGAACACCTGCCAAAGGTGTGGACTATGCGGAATGGTCGCACGAACTGAGGTACAGGGAGCGCAAGGAGGGGGTAGTTTTCCCCGTATACATCGTCCATTACGGCAATGAAAACGCAGAGGACATGCAGCGTCTTGCTGAAGAGACCGGCGGTGAAGTCTTTAAGGCCAAAGAGGGCGGCCTGGCCACTGCCCTGGACAGGGCCAGTAAGTATTGGGCTACGTAGGGGGCGTCACTAAGGAAGGAGCCCAAGCCACCAGCTAGACTGGGCAACATGATTGACCAGAAGCTCCTAGAGATCCTCGCGTGCCCCATCGACAAGCAGCCGCTGGAGGATCACGGTGACTATTTGGTGAACCCCCGCCTGAATAAGGCCTATCCGGTGCAGGATGGTATCCCGGTGCTGCTGGTCGAAGAAGCTCAAGACTGGCCGGTCAAGTAACCCCGTCAAGTAGCAACGCATAAAAGAGGAACGAGAACGAATACGCATGAGTGACAACAAGAACATCATTGACGAGTTGCAGTGGCGCGGCCTGATTAATCAGTCCACGGACCTGGAGGCGCTGAAGGAGGCCACGCAGGATCCCATCACGCTGTACTGCGGTTTCGACCCGACGGGTAGCTCCCTGCACGCGGGCCACCTGGTGCCGCTGATTATGTTGAAGCGCTTCCAGCAGTTCGGCCACCGCCCGATCACCCTGGCTGGTGGCGCGACCGGCATGATCGGCGACCCGCGCGATGTGGGCGAACGCTCCATGCTTTCCGAAGAGCAGATCGGTGAGAACATGGTGGCCATCAAGAAGCAGCTGGAGGCATTCGTCGATTTCACCGGCGAAAGCGACGTGGACAGCCCGGCCGTGATGGTGAACAACGCTGACTGGATCAGCCAGATGAACGTCATTGAGTACCTGCGCGATGTCGGCAAGAACTTCTCGCTGAACACCATGCTGGACCGCGATACCGTGAAGCGCCGCTTGGAATCGGATGGCATTTCCTACACTGAGTTTTCCTACATGCTGCTGCAGGCCAACGACTACGTGCACCTGCACAACGAGTACGACTGCGTGCTGCAGATCGGCGGTGGCGACCAGTGGGGCAACATCGTTTCTGGTGTGGATCTGAACCGCCGCGTGAACGGCGCCAAGGTGCATGGCCTGACCGTGCCACTGGTCACCGACGCGGAGGGCAACAAGTTCGGCAAGTCCACCGGCGGTGGCAAGCTGTGGCTGGATCCGCAGCTGACCAGTCCGTACTCCTGGTACCAGTACTTCATCAACGCAGGCGATACCGTAGTGATCGATTACCTGCGCTGGTTTACCTTCCTTTCCCAGGAGGAGATCGCGGAGCTGGAGCGCAAGGTCGCCGAGGAGCCCTTCAAGCGCGAGGCGCAGCGTGTTCTGGCCCGCGAGATGACCACTCTGGTGCACGGCGCTGCTGCTACTGAGGCTGTGGAGCTGGCCGCCCAGGCGTTGTTCGGCAAGGCGGAGCTGCAGGATCTGGACGAGGCCACCCTGTCTTCCGCCCTGCAGGAAACCGAGGTTGCTGAGGTCGGTCCCGATGCCACCATCCTGGACCTCCTCGTCGAGTCCGGCCTGGAGAAGTCCAAGGGTGCCGCCCGTCGTACCGTCGGGGAGGGTGGCGCTTACGTGAACAACCAGCGCATCGAGGACATCGAATGGTCGCCGTCCGCCGACGATCTGCTGCACGGATCGTGGCTGGTGCTGCGCAAGGGTAAGAAGCGTTTCGCCGGTGCGCGCGTTGGGGCTTCTTCTTAGTGACGCCACCCCGAACGGCCTTTATGCGTTAAACAGATCCCTTGGTAGTTGCATTTCCCGCTTCTACCAGGGGATTTGTGTGTTTCTTCGGGGTGGGTGTACATTAAATCAAGTCGCCGAGAGCGAGTGGGGAACACAAACCTTACTGGTGCGGTCG
>NZ_PDGZ01000015.1:0-43740 GCF_014335105.1 Corynebacterium sp. LK28
GTGATTAGCCAGACACGCTCTACAAGACACACTGAGAGTCCGTAACTCCCGGCGCCGTGTCGCGCTGACTCGAATTAATGTACACACACCCCACAACAAACACAAACCCGCAGGGTAGGAGCCATTTTCGTGCACTGGTTTGCGCACTGTTGTGCACTAGAGATTTGCACCAGCGTCTAGTTCTAGCGCCTGTGCTCTAACGCCTTGCTCTAGCGCTGCACCCGTTCGATCTTCGCACCCAACGAGCGCAGCTGCTCCGGGAAGTCCGGGTAGCCACGGTCGATGTGGTACACATCGTGGATCTCAGTCTCACCATCTGCCACCAACCCGGCCAGCACCAGGCCGGCGCCGGCGCGAATGTCCGAACTCCAAACGGGTGCTGAGGAAAGCTGATCCGTCCCGCGGATCACCACGTGGTGGCCATCGATGCTGGCATCTGCGCCCAGGCGCATCATCTCGTCCACAAATCGGAAGCGCGACTCGAAGATGTTCTCCGTAATCACGCTCATTCCTTCACTGACCGTGCACAGTGCGATAGCCATTGGCTGCAAGTCGGTCGGGAATCCCGGGAAAGGCAGCGTCTGGTAGTCCACAGCCTTGGGGCGCTCCGGCTGCTGGACTCTAAATCCGGTCGGATAGGTCTCCACGTGCGCCCCCGCCAGCTTTAGCTTCTCCAACACCAGGTGCAGATGCTGCGGATCAATTCCGCCTACAGTGATGTCCCCCATCGTCATCGACGCTGCATATGCCCAGGTGCCTGCCACAATGCGGTCGCCCACAACCTCGTGGTCCACCGGGTGCAGGCGCTCTACGCCCTCGACGGTGATGGTGTTCGATCCGGCTCCGCTGATCTTCGCGCCCATCTCGGTCAGCATGTTGCACAGATCCACGATCTCGGGTTCGCGCGCAGCGTTATCCAGCACCGTCGTGCCCTCGGCCAGCACGGCGGCGGTCAGGATGTTCTCGGTCGCCCCGACCGAGGGGAAGTCCAACTTGATGTTCGCACCATGCAGTTCTTCTGCCTCGGCGACTAGGCAACCGTGTTCAATTTTGGTGGTTGCACCCAGCAGCTCCAGGCCGGACTGGTGCATGTCGAGGGGGCGGGAACCGATGGCGTCACCACCAGGAAGAGCAACCCGCGCCTTCAGACAACGCGAAGTCAACGGCCCCAGTACGGCAACAGAAGCGCGGAATTGCCGGACCGCTTCAAAGTCCGCGTTGTACTCGATTTCCTCCGGCGTGGTAATGCGTACGACGGAGCCATCGAGCTCGACCTCGCACCCCAGGCCACGTAGTACCTCTGCCATATAAGGTACGTCGGCGATCTCGGGGCAGTTGGTCAGGGTCGTCGTCCCCGGTGCCAACAGTGCGGCTGACATCAGCTTAAGCACACTGTTTTTCGCGCCAGAAACCTTGATGGCGCCCTGCAGTTTGGTTCCACCTGTCACTACGAAGCTGTCTTTCACGCCACCCAGCCTACAAAAAATCGCCCCGCGCTTTGCGGAGCGATGGGCAGACGGAGCCGAGGCCACCACTAGGCAGCGCCTCGAGAAGGCTGAATCAGGGCAGCGCGCCAATACGGCGAGCGGCGTTCACAGCCTCATAGCGGGTGTGCGCGCCGAGCTTACGCATGACGGAGCGTAGGTAGCTCTTCACAGTCTCCGCGCCGATACCCATCTCGGCTGCAGCCTCCACGTTCGTGTGGCCCAGCGCCACGCAGGCCAACACGTCGAGCTCGCGCGCGGACAGCTTGGTGGTCTGTTTTACGCGCACGGGCGAAACCATCTGGTCGCATAGCACCTCGAGGTCGCGGCGCAGCTCTTCATCCTCTACGCGGTTGGCCAGCATGCGGAGCTTGCTGTGGGTGGCCCGGACCTGCTCCCACTCCGCACCGGACATCGAACGAACCTGTTTGGTGGACGACGCCCCCGTGGCAGCGCCACCCCCGGCCTCCGTTTCACGCATGGCCTCGTTCACAGCGAAGTCCTGCTCCAGGCAGCGGGCAGTCATAGTGACTTCTTCCAACACCTTGTCCCCCATGCGGGCGCGGGAGTGCACGCCTGCGTAAAGCACGCCTCGCACCTCGCGCTTCACGATCACCGGCACCGCAACTACGGAGTGCAGCCCCTCGTCGCGGATGTGACGGTCGAAGTCGTGGCTGATGGACTTTGCCCGAGTGTAATCAGACACACCCACTGGACGACGGGTGGTCATCACGCGGCCACCAACGCCAGCACCCGGGGCGATCTCCAGGTTGTGCAACGCCGGAGTGCGAAGCCCTACCCACTTGGAGATCCGCAGCCTGCCATCAGCCGCCCCTGCGGCGTACATGGTCACCGGGATTCCGGTCGCGTTTTTTAGGGAATTCAGCGCAGAGATGATGACGTCTTCGTCATCGCGTTGCCGCTGCTGGTCCACCTGTTCACTCCTCAAACTTGACCTCTGGCGCCCACCGCCTACGGGATACAGGCGCCGTGTGACTAGGGAGTATAGTTCACCCCCTAGCTACCCCCAAAACTGCCCCCGTGCTTTTATTCGCTACAAGCGAACGCAATGCTCAAACCCAATCGGGGCTAACGGTGGCTCAGCCTGGTAATTCGCGCCAGACTGTTGTCCACGATTGTGTCGGAGGTCTTCAGCAAGTGCTTTTCCAGCTTGCCTGCGATCAGTGGGACTCCGACATCCGCGGTCAGGGTCGCTTCACACGCCGTCTGTCCTGCCACCGGCGCATAAACAAATTGTGTCTGCATGGTGCCCATCCCCATCGGCAGCTCCATCGTCGCCGTGACCTCAAACGCGCCCGACGCGTCGGGCCTCGATACGTAGGTCTCTTGGAAGGAGACAGGTTTCTCGCCGTTGTCGGAAAGCTCTTCTAGCTCTTTTTGTGACGCCCTCACTCCAACCCGCGCCCACACCCGACCATCGGGGAGGTCTTTCCGCTCTGCCTCGATGATTCGAGCGTCGGTCTTCTCCACCATTCCCTCATCGGTCAGCAGGAAGGTTTCGCTGGACACGACCTCGTAGACCTGTTGGACGGAGAGGTCGATCGTGCGGTTGACATGCTTGGAATGCGACATATCCGCAATTGTGCCAGGTTTAGCTCTTCGACTGCGGGCGTAGAGCGACTATCTCGAGCATGAAGCACCTAGCGGTGCTGCCACTCCGGCTTGCGCTTCTCTACGAAGGCGGCCATGCCTTCCTTTTGATCAGCGGTGTCGAAGAGGCGCCAGAACTGCTGGCGCTCGGCCTCCACGCCGTCTTCCAGCGTGGACCTGTAGGCCTCGTCAACCATCTCCGTCGCCGCGGCGAGCGCGACCTGGGACATGCTTGCCACCTTGGCGGCGATCTTCTGCACTTCCTCAGCGAAGCCTTCCGCCGGGAGCACGCGGGAGACCAAGCCGCTGCGTTCGGCTTCCTCCGCATCCATCATGCGGCCGGTCAGGATCAGGTCCATCGCCTTGTACTTGCCCACTGCGCGGGTCAGGCGCTGAGTGCCACCCATTCCCGGGATGATACCGAGGGTAATTTCCGGCTGGCCGAACTTTGCCGACTCGCTGGCCAGCAGGATGTCGCCCAGCATCGCCACCTCGCAGCCGCCACCCAGGGCAAAGCCGGAGACCGCGGTGATCAACGGGGTCTTCAACTGCGCCAGCTTCTCCCAGTCGGCGAACAGGCGCTTTTCCGCTACCTCCGGGTAGACCTCGTCCTTCATCTCCTTGATATCGGCACCCGCCGCGAAAGCCTTCTCGCTGCCGGTGATGACGATGGCGCCGATGGCCGGGTCTGCATCCAGTGCCTCTGCAGCCGGAACAATCTCAGCGAGAACCTGGCTGTTCAACGCATTCAGGGCCTTCGGGCGGTCGAGAGTGATAGTGGCGACCGCGCCCTCCACGGCCACCTGAATGGTCTCGTAGGGCTTGTCGGGGTTCGCGGGATCAAAGGAAGTCTGGGTGTTGGAAGTCATGGTTGCCATTGAACCAAATCCCCCGCTGCCGTGACTGAGAATCCACCAAAGCCCGGGGACGGTAGGGGCGTCAAAAAGGATGACCAAGACAGCAGTGGTGCGCAAGAAAGGTGTCGTGTAGACTACCCAGTATAGACCGATCAGTCTAGAATGAAAGGATCGCCCCCATGGCGAAGATTTACAACAACATCACCGACCTCATCGGCGGTACCCCCCTGGTCAAGCTGGGCGCATTCGGCGAAGGACTGAAGGCCAACGTCCTGCTGAAGCTGGAAGCTTTCAACCCGGCTAACTCCGTGAAGGACCGCATCGGCAAGGCCATCATCGAGGCAGCCGAAAAGGACGGCACCCTAAAGCCGGGCGGCACCATCGTCGAGGCCACCTCCGGCAACACCGGTATCGCGCTGGCAATGGTCGGCGCCGCCAAGGGCTACAAGGTCGTCCTGACCATGCCGGAGACCATGTCCAACGAGCGCCGCATCATGCTGCGCGCTCTGGGCGCAGAGCTAGTCCTGACCCCCGGCCCAGGCGGCATGCAGGGCGCGGTCGACAAGGCCAACGAAATCGTCGAGACCACGGAGAACGCCATCCTGGCCCGCCAGTTCGCCAACCCGGCCAACCCAGAGATCCACTACAACACCACCGGCCCGGAGATCTGGGAAGACACCGATGGTGAGGTAGACATCTTCGTCGCAGGTGTCGGCACCGGCGGCACCATCTCCGGTGCAGCGAAGTACCTGAAGGAAAAGAACGACAAGATCGAGGTTGTCGGTGTGGAGCCGGCGGACTCCCCGCTGCTGACCGAGGGACGCTTCGGTCCGCACAAGATCCAGGGTCTGGGCACCAACTTCTTCCCAGAGAACCTGAACAAGGACATCCTGGATCGCGTCATCGACGCTCCGCTGGAGAACGCAACCAAGACCGCCCGCGAGCTAGCTAAGGCCGAGGGCATCCTCGCCGGCATTTCCTCCGGCGCTGCCGTCTGGGCAGCCCTGGAAGAGGCCAAGAAGGACGAGAACGAGGGCAAGACCATCGTGGTTATCGTCCCCGACTTCGGCGAGCGCTACGTCTCCACCCTGCTGTTCGACGACCTGCGCGACTAGAATGCCGCTGGCCTCCAGCTACCTCCAGTAGCCAGAAATAGGCGCTACCACCTTTCCACCTTGCAGTGGAATAGGCGGCAGCGCCTTCTCGTTATAGTGGCTGCAAAAGATTTTTAGCCGAACCTCCCCCTCAATCGAAAGACCACACCTTTGAGCATTCTTGGACGCATCCGCGAAGACCTCGCCAATGCCCGCGAACACGACCCAGCGGCACGCGGGGACGTGGAAAACGCCATCGTATATTCAGGCCTGCATGCCATCTGGGCGCACCGGGTATCCCATGCGCTGTGGACGCGTGGCCATAGAGGCATTGCGCGCGTCATTAGCCAGATCACCCGCGGGCTGACGGGCATCGAGATTCACCCTGGAGCCACCATCGGCCGGAGGTTCTTTATCGACCACGGCATGGGTGTGGTTATCGGTGAAACCGCGGAGATCGGCGACGATGTAATGCTGTACCACGGCGTAACCCTGGGCGGCTCCGAGCTGGTGCAGCGCAAACGTCACCCCACCATCGGCAACGGCGTGATGATCGGCGCCGGCGCCAAGGTGCTGGGACCGATCACCATCGGCGAAGGCTCCGCGGTCGGCGCCAACGCGGTGGTCACCAAGTCTGCGCCTCCGAACTCCATCCTGACGGGCATTCCGGCAAAGATTCGCCCCCGTAAGCCCGAGCAGAACACCCCACTGGTGGATGCGGTGAAGTGGGTCGACGACATCCAGAACAACATATAGGCGCGCGAACGCGCGACCAACTAGGCCAGCAGCTCCTTGAAGTCCGGGTTCTTCTCCACGAAGGCCTCGACTGCGGAGCAGCTGGCCTTTACCTTTAGCCCCGCTTCCTTGGTAGCCATCAAGGCCTCGCAGATCAGGGGCTTGGATAGGCCTTGGCCACGAAACTCACCAGAGACGACCGTGTGGTTGAAATCGCGCACGCTGCCATCCTGGACGTACTCGGCAAAGCCGGCCTCCTGGTCATCCACATAGATGACAAAGCGGCTCTGGGCTTGATCGTGGACAATGCTCTTGGCGCCTGACATGGTGCTTGGGGGCTCCTTCACTGACTCTTGCTCTTCTATGTCTTTGCCCTGCCTCTATGCAGGATCTAACCCCCAGTCTACGTAGCCGCACATGCCACTCCCCCAACGGCAAAACCCCGGTAGCTTTATCGCTACCGGGGTTGGGATGTGGCCAGAGCCGGGATCGAACCGGCGACCTTTCACTTTTCAGGCGAACGCTCTACCAACTGAGCTATCTGGCCTTCGTTGCCCGATCGCTTCCGATTCGAACATCGAAGCGACCCTGACGGGACTTGAACCCGCGACCTCCGCCGTGACAGGGCGGCGCGCTAACCAACTGCGCCACAGGGCCAATAATGCCTGCGCAACTAAATAAAACGACCAGACAACAACTTGTCTAAGCCGTCCGTTGCACGAGAATAGACTCTACACAGTGGCGAACTTCTTAAGCAAATCAGCTGTTCAAACGCTATTTCCACAGCACCCCTGCGCCGCGTTTTTGAGACCTAACTGGGCGGAAAAGTGGGCGTCCATAAAAAGGTAAAAAGAAAAGAGCCTCCCGGCGCGAAAAGCACTGGAAAAGCTCTAGCTATGGCGACCCTGACGGGACTTGAACCCGCGACCTCCGCCGTGACAGGGCGGCGCGCTAACCAACTGCGCCACAGGGCCGTACTCCCAACGGGATTCGAACCCGTGTTACCGCCGTGAAAGGGCGGGGTCCTAGGCCTCTAGACGATGGGAGCATGTTTGTAACGCTTCCGCGTCTCAAACAGCTCGCTTAGTCTAACCTGCTCCCCGCACAACAACCAAATTGCCTGTCCCGCGACGCAAGACCTCGAGCTTCGACTCCAGCCACTCGGCAACCCCCGGCCACAGATCCCGACACTTCGAGCGGTAGAACCCCATGTGCCCGACCGGCCCATTCGCGGTCCCGTCCCCTCAAAAAAAGACAAACCCCCGGTTTCGACAACCGGGGGAAATCAAAAAGTGGGCCCTGTGGGGCTCGAACCCACGACCTGCGGATTAAAAGTCCGTAGCTCTACCAACTGAGCTAAAGGCCCAACGGGAAGCATTCTATCTAACGCCGAAGCGAAGCAGAAAATTGCCCCCGCATGGACGGCAATCAGTCACTACCTATTCAGCCGAGCACTAGCCCTTCATGGAGCCCTTCTCCGCCAGGTTGATGTGGAAATCGAAGGCGGTCTTCAGGTCGTGCGGGGTGTGCAGGAAGTGCCCCTCGGAGCAGGCGCGTTCGTAGTATTCCTCCAGCAACGGGCGGTAGTCCGGGTGCGCGACGGCGATAAGCTTCGGAACGCGGTCACGCGGGGCAAGGCCGCGCAGGTCAGCGTAGCCGTACTCGGTGATCACAACCATCGTGTCGTGCTCGGTGTGGTCGATGTGGGTAGCGAAAGGCACGATCGCCGAAATATCGCCATCCTTCGCCGTGGACGGGGAAATGAAGGTGGATAGGAAGGCATTGCGGGTGAAGTCGCCAGAGCCACCGATGCCGTTCATGATGCGCGAGCCAGCGACGTTGGTGGAGTTCACGTTGCCGTAGATATCGCAGCCGATCATGCCGTTGGAGGCGATCAAGCCGGTGCGGCGGATGACCTCCGGATGGTTGGAGATCTGCTGCGGGCGCAGCACGATGTGTTCGCGGTAGCGCTTTGCCTCTGTGTTCATCTTCTCTGCGTATTCCGGCGACAGGGCGAAGGAGGTAGCGGAGGCGACGGTCATCTTGCCACTATCGATCAGGTCCAGCATGCCGTCCTGGATAACCTCGGTGTAGGCCTGGATGTTCTCGAACTTAGAATCCAGCAGGCCTGCCATCACGGCGTTCGGCACGTTACCCACGCCGGACTGCATGACGTAGCCGTCGTAGGTCAGGCGACCCGCCTGTACCTCGCCTTCCAGCAGATCCAGGAAGTGGCCGGCGATCTTCTCGGAGATCTCGTCGGTCGGCTTAAAGGGCGCATTGCGGTCCGCGGCGTTGGTCTTGACGACGGCCACGACCTTGTTCTGATCAACCGGAATGTAGGGGGTGCCGATGCGGTCGCCGGCATGGTTGATCGGGATCGGGGTGCGGTTGGGCAGATCCTGGATCTTGTAGATGTCGTGCATGCCCTCTAGGTCAAGCGACTGCCACTCGTTGACCTCGATGATGATCTTACGGGCGGAGTTCAGGTACTCCACGTTGTTGCCCACGGCCGACGACGGGATGATGTTGCCCGCCTCGTCGATGCGCACGGCTTCCACCACGGCTACGTCGAGGTTGCCGAAGAAGCCCTCCTCTACCTGCTGCCCCAGGTGGGAAAGGTGGATGTCCTGGTATTTGATTTCACCGGCGTTGATCTTCTTGCGCATCACCGGGTCGGAAGCGTAGGGGGTGCGGTAGCGCACAGCGGATGCCTCCGCCAGCACGCCGTCGCAGTCGGGTGCGGTGGAAGCTCCGGTGAAGAGGTCGATCTGAAAGTCCTCGCCACGGCTGTGCAGCTCGTTGGCCTTGTTGGCGATGGCGGTTGGTAGAGCCTTAGGGTATCCGGCGCCGGTGAAGCCGGACATGCCGATCTTGTCGCCGTGGTTGATGAACTGTGCCGCCTCGTCCGCGGACATGACCTTGGACTTGTAAAACTCGTTTGAGATGCGCTCAGACATCGCTTCCTCCTATATAGCTATGCAGCGGTTTTCCGCTTTCATTTCCTCAGCCTACATAAATGTGACTTAGCTCGCGCTCACCCTCTAGCCTATTGTTGAACAATCTTTGTTGCTACTGCCACCTCCCCCTTATCCTTTTCTTCTTTCGTTCTTTCTTATTGACGCCCTTTGGTATTCGCCCCTTTAGAGTGTGAAAATGGTGCCTGTGACTACATCGACCGCAACCCCCACCCCCACCACAGAATCCTCCGTCCCTACCTCATCGACTCCCCAGGGACTCCAGATCGGACCCCTGAAGCTGGACTCCCCCGTTGTTCTGGCGCCGATGGCGGGCGTGACAAACGTCGCCTTCCGTAGCCTGTGCCGCGAGCAGGAGCGCGAGCGCATGGGCTCGGTCGCTGGGCTCTACGTCTGCGAAATGGTCACCGCGCGGGCGCTGGTCGAGCGCAACCCAAAGACGCTGCACATGACCACCTTCGCACCCGACGAAGACCCGCGAAGCCTGCAGCTGTACACCACCGACCCGGAGTACACCTACAAGGCGGCGAAGATGATCGTCGACGAGAACCTGGCCGACCACATCGACATGAACTTCGGTTGCCCGGTGCCGAAGGTAACCCGCCGTGGCGGCGGCTCTGCCCTGCCTTACAAGCGCAAGCTCTTCGGCAACATCGTGGCCGCTGCAGTAAAGGCCACCGAGGGAACGGATATTCCCGTCACCGTGAAAATGCGCGTAGGCATCGACGATGCGCACCACACACACCTGGACGCGGGTCGCATTGCCGTCGAGGAAGGCGCCGCCGCAGTCGCCCTGCACGGCCGTACGGCAGCGCAGCGCTACTCCGGCCAGGCAGATTGGAACGAGATCGCGCGCCTGAAGCAGCACCTGGCTCACACCGGCATCCCGGTGCTGGGCAACGGCGATATCTTCAAGGCCACGGACGCGCGGGCAATGATGGAACAAACCGGCTGCGACGGAGTGGTCGTTGGGCGAGGCTGCCTGGGACGTCCGTGGCTGTTCGCAGAGCTCTCCGCTGAGCTTCGGGGGCTTCCGATCCCCGCACAGCCAACA
Organism: Corynebacterium sp. LK28; assembly: GCF_014335105.1. Taxonomy (NCBI): domain Bacteria; kingdom Bacillati; phylum Actinomycetota; class Actinomycetes; order Mycobacteriales; family Corynebacteriaceae; genus Corynebacterium; species Corynebacterium sp. LK28. The sequence continues at coordinate 9,814 of NZ_PDGZ01000015.1, forward strand.
CTGGGCGAGGTCGCCCGCATCATCCTGCGCCACGCGGAGTTGTTGGCTGCCCACGATGGCGAACAGAAGGCATGCCGCGACCTGCGCAAGCACATGACGTGGTACCTGCGGGGATTCCCCGCCGGCGGCGAGCTCCGCCGCAGCCTTTCCCGCGTAAGCAGCTTTGAGGAGCTGAAGTCCGCCCTCGCGGAGGTGTGGGATTCCCCCGCGTTGGCCGAGGACGCAGACGGCGCCCGCGGGCGCCAAGGCTCCCCTGCGAAAGTTGCCCTCCCGGAAGGCTGGCTGGACGATCCCTGGGACGAGGCTGTGCCGGACGGCGCTGATATCGAGAATAGCGGAGGCTAGGCCGGATCCGCGTAGCTGCCAATAGTTACACGGGGCTAAATTCTGGGGGCTGCTGCCCGAGCGCCGTAGACCCTCGGCGACTATAGTTGCCTTTCATGCGAAGGGTATATAGAGACCAACTCCGGGAATTCAGACACGATATTTCCCTGATGGCGGATTTCACGCGCACAGCGCTGGATTCTGCCACCCGTGCCCTGCTCAACGCTGATCTAGCATTGGCGGAAAAGATCCTCGGCAGCGTGGATACCCTGGAAGATCTGCGCGTCACGTCGGAAAAGGCCGCATTCCAGCTACTGGCGCTAGAGGCTCCCGTGGCCAGGGACCTGCGCGTGGTGGTCGCGGGCCAGCACATTGTCGAGGATTTCACCCGCATGGGCGCGCTTGCGGTGCATGTGGCGAAGGTGGCGCGGCGGCGTCATCCAGAAAATGCCGTACCCGAGGCCATCCGTCCGTTTATCGAAGAGATGGCGCGGCAGTGCGACAACTCGGCGATGAAGGTGCAGGAGCTGCTCCGTCACTTGGACGTTCAGACCGCACTTGAGCTCATCGAAGACGACGACGCGGTCGACGATATCCACCGGCACCTCTTCCAGCTGACTACGATGCGCGAGTGGCCTCACTCTGTACGCGAGGCCGTTGACCTCACGCTGCTGTCCCGCTACTTGGAGCGCTTTTCCGATCACGCTGTGACGATCGGCAGCCGCATCATCTTCATCGCAACGGGCCTAACCCCGGACGAATACCAGCGCAAGCAGGAAGACGAAGAAGTCCAGCGACGCTTCCGCGAAGAGTTCGACGAGATGCGCTACCGCTACGACAGGAACTTCGACTACTAACTGCTGTAGGCCTTCTGGGCGAACATCGCCGCGTTCAGGGCATCGTCAAGTAGCTGTTCCGGCGTACGGCTGACGTCCAGCTGGATACCCTTCTCCCCCGGCGTGAGGCGCTGCAGGTCGTCCAACTGCGCGGTCAGCAGCTCGCGTGGCATATCCGCGTCTCCCACGCGGTTCCTCATACGCTCCGCGAGCACGTCCTCGGTGCCGTAGAGGTGCACGTAGAACACGGTCGCATTCTCGCCCACATCGTTGAGGATCTCGCGATGATCGATACGCAGCGCAGTGCATGCGGTAACGGTGTTGTTACCCTGTGCAGCCTCGTCCGCGATCCAATCGCGCACGATTCCCAGCCACTTACGGCGGCCCGACTCTGGCGGGAGCTTGCCGTCCTGCAGGATCTCAAGTGCGCCTTCGGGGTGCAGATCGTCGGCCTCCTGTAGCTTCCAGCCGGTCTTCTCGGCCATGGCGCGCGCCAGGGTGGTTTTGCCGCTGCCACTCACCCCCATCACTACTACGTGGAGGGTTGCCGGAGTCTCTGAGCTAGACATGTTGGCTCCTTTCTGTCTGCAATGCCCGTCGCTGCCTCTAGTATGCCGTTTTATTTTTACTATTGACGCCAAAAGCGGGGTTCCGGTGTTTACCGGAACCCCGCTAGTGGGTGGCGGGCTCTGTGAAGCTCCGCCGTACAGACACTTTCTTAATTCTTCCCTCCGCGCTGGGAGGGAGGCGAGGGATCTTTAGCCGAAGCGGCCGGAGATGTAGTCCTCGGTCTCCTTCTTGGTCGGGTTTTCGAAAATCTGCTTGGTCGGGCCAACCTCAACCAGCTGGCCGGGCTTGCCAGTAGCTTCCAGGGAGTAGAAGGCGGTCTGATCGGACACACGGGCTGCCTGCTGCATGTTGTGGGTCACGATGACGATGGTGAACTCTTCCTTCAGCTCGTGGATCAGGTCCTCGACAGCCAGGGTGGAGATCGGGTCCAGGGCGGAGCAGGGCTCGTCCATCAGCAGGACTTCCGGCTCGACCGCGATAGCGCGGGCGATGCACAGACGCTGCTGCTGACCACCGGACAGGCCGCCACCCGGCTTGTCCAGACGATCCTTAACTTCGTCCCACAGGTTGGAGCCACGCAGTGCGCGCTCCGCAACCTCGCGGAGCTTCTTCTTGTTCTTCTCGCCGGCCAGCTTCAGGCCAGCCACGACGTTCTCCTCGATGGACATCGTCGGGAAGGGGTTAGCCTTCTGGAACACCATGCCGATGGTGTTGCGGACAGCCACCGGGTCGATCTTCGGGCCGTAAATGTCTTCGCCGTCGAGCAGGATCTCACCCTTGACGTGGGCACCGGGGATAACCTCGTGCATACGGTTCAGGGTGCGCAGCACGGTGGACTTACCGCAGCCGGACGGGCCGATGAAGGCGGTCACTGCCTTCGGCGGGATGTGTAGGTTGACGTCCTGTACGGCGTGGAAGTCACCGTAATAAATGTTGACGTCGTTGAGGTCTAGGCGCTTAGCCATTGTGTTGTTCTCCTAGGGTCCTAGGGTGACCGCCCTTTTGTATGGGACGGTCGTCGTTCTGTGCAAGTGAAAAGGCTTTGTTTGGTTTTCGGTCCCGGCGGGGTCTAAGGGCTTGGGCTAAGCCTTAGGCCTTCACCGAATAGCGCTTCGAGATCAGACGGGCGCCAATCATCAGGATGGCAACCAGCAGCACCAGGGTCAGTGCGGAGCCCCACAGACGCTCCAGCACGAACTCGTTACTGCCGGCGCTGTACAGGTCAACCATGTACAGCGGCAGGGATTGCTGGCCACCCTCGAACGGGTTCCAGTTGATCTTGGTGGTGGAACCAACCAAGATCAGCACCGGTGCGGACTCACCCATCACGCGGGCAACGGCCAGCATGATGCCGGTAACGATGCCGGACAGTGCGGTCGGCAGGACGATCTTGACGATGGTCTTCCACTTCGGCACGCCCAGTGCGTAGGAGGCCTCGCGCAGATCCATCGGAACCACGCGCAGCATCTCTTCCGCGTTACGCACGATGATCGGAACCATCAGCAGCACCAGCGCAATCGAGACGGCGAAGCCAGATCGCTCGAAGCCGAAGGTGGTGATCCACATTGCGTAGACGAACAGGGCGGCAACGATGGAAGGAACACCGGTCAGAATGTCGACCATGAAGGTCGTGATTCGGCCGAGGAAGTTTCCGCGGGAGTACTCCACCAGGTAGATGGCGGTGAACACACCGATCGGGACGGAGAGCGCGGAGGTAACCAGAACCTGTATCAGGGTACCGATGATGGCGTGAACTGCACCGCCACCGGCCTTGTTACGGGGCTGGCCGACCATGTCGTACATCCACCAGTCGGGGTTGAGGATCGCGGGCAAGCCGTCGCTGAGGACCTTGACCAGAACCCACAGCAGAGGAACTAGAGCCAGAGCCATCGCCAGGTAGATGATGACGGTGGCGGCCTTATCCGCAGCCTTACGCTTGCCGGAGATCTGGGTGAAGAGGGCAGAGGACGAAGAGGACTTCTTGTTTTCTACAGCTACTGCATCAGTCATTGTTTTTACGTCTCCTACTTCTTCGACACAACGGCGCGGGCGGCAGCGTTAACCAGGAAGGTCAACAGGAACAGCACGAGGCCGGCGGAAATGTAGGCACCCGCCTTCAGCTCGTCGTTGAATTCCGGCGCAGCAGCCGCGATGGCGGTCGCGAAGGTCGTACCACCGTCCATCAGGGAGCCACGGAAGCCAGCGGAGCTAGCGATAACCATGTACAGCGCCATGGTCTCGCCCAGTGCGCGACCCAGACCCAGCATCGCGCCGGAGATGTATCCGGACAGACCGAACGGCAGCACAGTCATACGAACAACTTCCCAGCGGGTTGCACCCAGTGCCAGAGCAGCCTCGACGTGCCCCTTCGGGGTCTGAACGAAGACCTCACGGGTGGTTGCGGCAATCACAGGCAGAATCATGATTGCCAGAACGATGCCACCGGTGAAGATATTTCGGGAGGTGGAGAATGGTGGGGAGCTACCCTGCTGGTGGTTGAAGAGGAAGAATCCGCCAGCCCAACCGGACAGCCACTCGAAGAAGTCACCCAGTGCCGGGCCGAGGACGTAAGCACCCCAGATACCGAACACGATGGAAGGCACTGCAGCCAGCAGGTCGACCATGAAGCCCAGGGGCTTCACCAGAGACTTCGGGCAGTAGTTGGACAGGAAGATCGCGATTCCCAGGGCGACCGGCATTGCCAGTACCAGGGCGACGAGCGAAACCAGGACAGTGGTGAAGAACAGGTTCGGGATACCGAACTGCATCCATCCACCGTCGTTGGTGGTGTAGTCGGTGTTCCAGCGCTCGCCGTAGGTGAAGAAGCTGAAAATACCGTCGCGCAGGCGGCCCATTGCGGGAACTGCCTGCAAGATCAGGAACAGGCCGATCAGCGCGATGATCACGGTGATCAGGATTGAGGAGGTCTTTGCCAGCGTTTCAAAAACAACATCGCCAGGGCGCTTAACGTTGCCACCGCCGGAGCGCTGACTGTTGTCTGCCAACTGGTGATCCTGCGTCGGCTGAGGAGCGTCGCCCTCTGCCTCTGTGGACTTGGCGACCTCAACCTTATTGGCGTTTGCCATGAGGAATCCTTAAAAGGTCGTTATGTATTACGAGAATTTTTTGCGAACGTGTTTCGCGTCACTACTGCCGCCTCATTCAGACCGCAACCCCCGATCGAAAAACGAGCGGGGGTTAAGTCGCTGTCTGTTAGGCAGCTATGGCTTTCTCAATTGAAGAAAACCACTATTCAAAGCAGTCGTGGACTACTTCAGAGCATCGACGGCCTTCTCCAGCTTGGACTTGAACTCGCCGTCCAGCGGGATGTAGCCCTGGTCAGCCAGGTCATCGTTCTGGTTGTCCAGGATGGTGTAGAGGAAGTTCTTGACCAGCTTGCCGGTGTTCTCGTCGTAGCCAGCGGAGCAGACGATCTCGTAGGTGGTCAGAACCAGCGGGTACTCGCCCTCGCCCTTCAGGGAGTACAGCTTCTTGGAGTCAACAACCAGGTCGTTGCCCTCGCCCTTGAACTCAGCAGCGTTCAGAGCCTTGTTGACGTTCTCCTTGTTCAGCTCAACCGGGCCAGCACCGAAGTCGATGTTTGCGACGTTGACCTTGTCCAGCTCCTCAGCGAAGCCGGACTCAACGTAGGTGATTGCACCGTCGGTTTGAGCAACCTGGTCAGCGACACCCTTAGACTTCGGAGCACCAGTGCCGACCTTGGTCGGGAACTGCTTGCCCTCGGAGTCCCACTCGCCGGTGGAAGCGGCCAGGAACTTCTGGAAGTTGTCGGAGGTACCGGACTCGTCAGAGCGGTAAACAACCTCGATCGGCTTGGACGGCAGATCCACGCCCTCGTTCTCGGACTTGATGGCCTCGTCGTCCCACTTCTTGATCTCGCCCTTGAAGATCTTGGCGACGGTCTTGGTGGACAAGTTCAGGGTGTCCACACCCTCCAGGTGGTAGGCGATAGCAACCGGGCCGATAACCATCGGCAGGTGCCATGCATCGTTGCCCTCGCAGCGCTTCTTAGCGTCTGCGATCTGGTCATCCTTCAGCGGGGAGTCGGAACCAGCGAAGTCAGCCTGGCCAGCGATGAACTTCTTCTGGCCGTCACCGGAACCGGAAGCGGTGTATGCCAGGGTAGCGCCGGTGTTAGAGAAAGCCGGGCCGAAGATGTTCTGGATTGCGTTGTCCTGAGAGGAAGCGCCCTCACCGCGCAGCTCGCCGGTGGCCTCCTCCATCTCACGGGTGCTCTCGGCACCGTTGCTGCCACCGTTGTCGTTGTTGTCAGCGTTGGAGCAAGCGGTCAGGATCAGGGAACCAGCAAACAGGGTTGCGGCTGCGGCGCTGGTGCGCTTCATGGTGAACTTCACGAGGTTCTCCTCCGAAAATTGTCAGAAGTACAGAAAGTGTCGTACAGGAATAGCCCGCAGTTGTGGGAGCCACTCTTGCTTCATCAGAAAAGTTAATCGGCGCTTATGGAATTAAAGAATGCTAGAAGTTAACTCTAGGTGAACTATCTCATCTCCCCAGGTAACAACCGGTTTACCCCCGTTTTACCCACCGATAAAGCCACCGAAATACACACCTAGCCACTACCCCCGCGTGAAGAAAAGATACCCGAGTTCACCTCGCGTTAACCATGCGATCGTCAGTGCAGCCCCTAGACCACGCGACACCCTGACGAAAGCTAAACCTCGTTACGTAAATCTTAAGTTTTTTCTTATCTTTGGGTGTGTCCGGTAACTTTGGTCAGACTTAGAGGCGACCGCGATAGACAACGTCGGTGTGGACCACCTCAAAACCAAGGCGCTTGTACGTAGACACAGCCGGCGCGTTGTCCCCCTCAACGTAGAGCTCAATGCAGCCACATCCGCGATCCAGCAGCAGCTTCATGCCCAGCAGCGTAATTGCTTGCCCCAGCCCCCTGCCACGCGCATCGTCGGACAGGCAGACAACATACACCTCGCCCGTACGTTGCCCGGAGTCCTTTTCTTTTTCCTCCAGTGGAATTTTGGTCCAGTGGAATCCGGCTAGACGGAACACATCATCACAGCCGGTACCCTCGCCACTTTCACCCCCCTCGGACGCACAGGGAATGCCCACGCGCTCCGCCGCGGAATTTTGGTCACGCACCCACAGCATCAGCACACCGTCGGGCTCAAACCAGTTCGTATCGCGGGCAGCGCGCAGACGCTCGCTATCCCAGCCACCCTGCTCTGGGTGCCACGCAAAAGCCTCATTGTTAACGCGCACCCATTCCGCGTCCACAGAGTCTGCGTCGAAGCGCTCGATTGATTCGCTATACGTCAGCACCTCAATCCCCTGCTCTACACAGAGATCCGCAGCCTCGGTGCTCTTAGCCTCAATGTTCCTGGCCGATTTCGTCGCAGGCAGGCAATCCAGCGACATCTTCAGGAGCTCACGGGTACGGCGAGCATTCAAAGATTCAACGAAACGCTGCGCGCCGGCGGAATCACCATGGGCCCACACATCAATTGCACCGCTGACTCCCAGTTGATCCCGCAGGGCCTCAAACAACCCGACCCCTACTCCGCGGTGGCGCCCTTCCGGAGACACCGCCAGCTCAATAACTCGATCTGGATCCATAGCCAGCACACCAACCACCCGGTCGCGCTGTTCGCCCCGTGCGCCTTCCGCAGTGCGCTCATCGCTGACCGCTACTACATGCTTGTGGCCAAAGTCCTCGTCGATCCCCCGCACGAAGGCTTCGCTAATCGCAGCCACACCATCGGCCTCAGCGACCTCTTGCAACACCTCGTGGACCCCCTCCAGCACCTCGGAGTGCTCCCACAGGTCTTCATATGTGTCGTAGGTAATAGCCATGTCCCCGATTGTCCCCCACTTTCGGAATCTATGGGAGCGTTTTAACAGGTTTCTTTACCCATGGCTGGGATTGGGGCGGCTGGAGTGTGGCGTCCAAAAGAAAGAACAAGGGTACCTAGTAACCTGAAGGGAACAGAATCAGACTCCAGAAAGGTGGCCGGCAAGGTGAAGAAGATCGCAATCCGTGGCGCGGTCGTCTTTGTCGTCCTCCTGATCGTGGCGCTCATCACCGACAACGTGATCGCCGCCCGCGCGGAACACAAGATCTCCGAAGCGTTGTACGCCGACTCGAACCTAGCGAACCCGCCGAAGGTGCAGGTTGCGGGATTCCCCTACACACGCGCTGCGCTCAGCCACGAAATACAGGCCGTCACGGTCACCGCCAGCGACGTTGATGTACCGGGATTTGGACTAATGAGCGTGCACACCTCCGCGCAATACATCACGGTCTCCGCCGACGACGTATTCAACGGAAAGATCGAAAATGCCCCGGCGCGTAAGGTGTTTACCCGCCTCCAGTTAGACGGAGTGCTGCTCGGCGACCGCATGAACATCGAAGCGCTGCAGATCCAGAACCTGGACGACATCTCGCCTCGCGGCGGATGGGAAACCGAGGCCGTGTTCGAAGGCAAGCCGGAGGGCTTCGCCAAACCTGCAAAGGTCGAAGTGAAGCTGCGGATTGTTGCGGGCACCATGAAGATCACCCCAATCAAAATCCTTTCTGCCCCCGACGGCCTAGACATCAAAGCCAAAGACGTGACGGATGAGGGCAGCATGGACAAGGACATTGTCCGGCGGATCAACGAGGCCTTCAGCCTAAGCATCCCCGGCAAGCAATTGCCGATGCCGGGCGACCCCGAGCGCGTCTATGTTTCCGGCGGCTCGCTGTTCGTCGAAACGGAACAGGTATACACCAAGATCAGCTTGTCGGATCTGGCCCCGCGTTCCCGCCCCTTGAGTGAAGAGGAACAGCCCAGGCTATAGGCTTAGGGGCATGGCTGAAGAAGAAAACAAGAAGTTCAAGGTCAATGCCAACGACGCAGTGAACCTGGCCGCCGAACAGTCCAAGTCCACCAGCGACAAGAACCTGCCGGAATTCGGCGATATGCCCATCCCCGACGACACAGCCAACCTGCGCAAGGGGCCTAATCTGCACGACGGGTTGCTGGCGCTGCTGCCGCTGATCGGTGTGTGGCGCGGGCAGGGACAGGCTGCACCTCCCGGCGAAGAGGAATTCACCTTCGGCCAGCAGGTTGTCTTCGCCCACGATGGCGAGAACCGCATCAGCTACGACTCCCGCACGTGGCGCATGGACGACGACGGAAAGCCGACCGAGATCCCCGACCGCCGCGAGTCCGGCTTCCTGCGCATCAACGATGACGATGAGATCGAAATGATCCTCACACACTCCGATGGGATGGTGGAGATCCTTTACGGCAGCCCGCTGAACGAGCGCGCGTGGCAGCTGGAAAGCGCCTCGACCATGGCGACGGCTACCGGCCCGACGAACCTGGGTCCGGGCAAGCGCCTTTACGGCCTGATGCCGAACAACGACCTCGGCTGGGTCGACGAGCGCCTCATTGACGGCGAGATGGTGCCATGGCAGTCCGCGCAGCTGTCCCGCGTGGTCGGTTAACCAGTTAGACGGGTGGCCAACAAGCTGGCTACCCGGTCACGGCTTCCCAGGCCATTTCCTCTACCTCGTCGGCGAGCTCCGGGCGGGGCCTGTCCACCCCGTCCAGCTCCGTCACCCGCGCCTGCACGCGCACAGAGGAGACCAGCCACACGCCGGCTGCCGCCTGCAGGTCCTCGACTCTTAAGACGCGCTCCTCCGTGGTCCACCCACGCTGCTCCGCCAGCTTAAATAATGCGGCCTGCGAGGTTCCCTTCAGAATGCCCACGTGGGTCGGCGGGGTGACGAGCTTCTTCTCCCCCGTTGCCGGATCCACCTCCGCAGCAACAACCGTCGAGGTCGGACCTTCCAACACGAGCCCCTCGTCGGATAGGAAGATCACGTCGTCCACCCCGCGCTTCTTAGCGCTGCGCAGGGCCGCCATATTCGCGGCATAAGACAACGTCTTCGCGCCGATCAGCGCCCATGGAGAGCGCTCTGACAAGTCGATGCGGAAGCCCCGCTCGGCAGTCATCACCCGCACTCCGTGCGCCCGGTCGTGCAGCACGTGCTCGCTGACCGGCGCCACCGTGACCCAGCCCGTCGGCTGCCCCGTGGATTCCCGCCCGCGCGAGTAGACCCAGCGCAGTGCGGCCTCCTGCCCCGGACCGTTCTTTTCCTCGAAGTCGGCCACGGCAATGTCGGTGGCACGATACCAACGCTCCAGATCCGGCTCCGGCAGATCCAGCATGGCGGAGCTGTTAATAAAACGTGTGGCGTGGCGCTCGCGGTTGCGGACATTTCCGCCACGCAGCATAAACGTCTCGAATACGCCGTCGCCACGCACCGCCGCCAGGTCGTCCGCGTAGATCATCGGAACGCTCACGTCCCGGACCTGCGGCTCTGCCCCTTCGTTGGTTCCCAACACATCGACGACCACGAACTCTGCGTTCCAGTTACCCATAAATGTGATGTTACTGGCAGGCCGCGCGCACTCCGCCCTACGATGGGTGGCGTGTTTGACCTGACTCATAGCCCGATCCTTGACCACGTTCCCAATGCCAGCGCGCTGACTGGCAGCGAGTCCACCGAAGGTTCGGAGGTGCAGGGTGCCCAAGAAGGGAACCAAGCCGAACCCCAGATCGGCGCCACCGCCTGGCACTACGGCAATCCCCTCACCGAACAGTCCCGTATCAACGATGACAAGCCAGGCCTCGTGGACTTCTGGGATCGCGTGGCCATCCGCATTTCCGGCCCGGAGCGCCGCGATTGGCTGAACAACCTGATCTCTCAAAAGGTCAACGCCATCGCCCCCGGCCAGGCCACCTTCGGCCTGATCCTCGACGTCAAGGGGCACATCGAGCATTTCTTTGGCATCCTCGCCACCGACGACGCTCTGACCCTCGACACCCCAGCCACCCACGCCGACGCGCTCGAGGACTACCTCCGCAAGATGGTCTTCTGGTCGCAGGTCACCGTCGAACGCCTGCCGTGGGCACGACTCACCGTCATCGGCACGGGCCTCGTCGCGGATTCCTCGCTGTCTCTTAATGACGCCACGTCTCCCGCCGCGCTACCAGATCATTTGAAAATCGACATTCCAGACGATCTGGACCTGCAATTGTGGCGTTTCGGGACTATCGGGGAGATGCAGACGCTTGATCTGTGGGTATCTAGGGATAGCTTCGTCGATACCTGGGATCTGCTCACAGATGTTGCGACCCCCGCGGGACGTATGGCCTACGACGCCTTCCGAATCCAGGCGCGCCTGCCGATCCTGGGCGTGGATACCGACGAGCGCGCCATCCCCCACGAGGTACCTGCTTTCATCGGCAAGGGAATCAGCGGCGCCACCCAGCTGGACGACGTAGCTGCGGGTCCCACCGAGGCAGCCGTGCACCTCAACAAAGGCTGTTACCGGGGCCAGGAGACGGTCTCCCGAGTCCACAACCTGGGAAAATCCCCGCGCGTTCTGGTGCTGTTGCACCTCGACGGATCCGCCAACCGGCTACCGAAAGTTGGCGCGGACCTCACTGCGGGTGGCCGCGCGATCGGCCGGGTCGGATCCAGCGTGCACGACTGCGACTACGGCCCCGTCGCCCTTGCTTTGGTGAAGCGGAATGTGGTGGAGAAGGTGGCGTCCAAAAATAGCAAAGTTCCCCCGCTTCTAGCCGATGGGATCGACGCATCGATCGACCCCAGTGACCTGGCGGCGGCAGCGGGCGACGACTCGATCCGACCGGGGCGCGCGGCGATCAACCGGCTGCGCGGACGAAACTAGGATCCCAATTGGCTGGTTAACCCCCTAGCTCACACGACAATGGCGCAGGTCACAGGGTGTTTATGTTGCCGCCAGCACCCGCGGGCGCGCAATAGAGTAGTGATCTTTTGGGAAAAACTGATCGCAAACCGCTATGGTGTAGGGCAGGAAGAAACTTAACATGTAAACGAAAAGGGTGGCCGAACTCCCGCGCCACTCGAGGACACCGCAAGGGGGTCAGGCCATGGGTCGCGGCCGTGCCAAGGCAAAGCAAGCCAAGGTTGCTCGTCAGTTGAAGTACAACGCTCCGGAGATGGATCTGGAGAGCCTGCAGAGGGAACTCTCGGGCCAGTCGCAAAACCGGGGTTCCGGTTCCCGCGGCGGCGATAGCTACGACGACTACGAGGATGACTACAGCGAATACGCTGAAGCGTACGACGACTACGACGATGAGTATGCCAACGATTACGAGGATGGCTACTCCGACGACTCTCGGAAATAACTAGCCTATCCTCCGCAAAGCTCCCGCCCCTCCACACCTAGAAGGTGGAGGGGCGGGAGCTTTTTCACATGGGAGCTTTTCATGGGCGAGTTGCCCCAACCCCGGCCCGCACCAGGGCAACCCGCGTAGTTAGCTTTTAGCCCTGCACCGGGGTGCGGTACTCGCCGGAAAGTACCGCGCCGGACTTGCCTTCTTCTGCCGGGCGTACTTCGCCAAGTCGCCATGCGTCGATGTGGCGGGCGGTCAGCATAGCCATGGCACGTTCGGCATCGTCTTCGGCGACGACGGCGACCATGCCCACACCCATGTTGAAGGTCTTTTCCATCTCCTCCTGCGAAACCTGGCCTTCCTCCTGGATCAGTCGGAAGATCGGACCCGGGGTCCAGGAGGAACGCTCCAATTCCGCGACCAGGCCCTCAGGAATCACACGGGCCAGGTTAGCTGCCAGGCCGCCGCCCGTGATGTGGGCGAAGGTATGCACATCGCACTCGCTGGCCAACTTCAGGCAGTCGAGGGCGTAGATGCGGGTGGGCTCCAGCAGCTCCTCCCCCAGGGTGCGACCGAGGGAGTCGATGTGACCGTCCAGCGGCAGCTTCTTGGTATCCAGAAGCACGTGGCGCGCCAGAGAGTAGCCGTTGGAGTGCAGGCCGGACGAGGCCATGGCGATCACCACGTCGCCCGGACGCACACGGTCCGGTCCCAGCAGGTTGGCCTCTTCGACCACGCCGACGGAGGTGGCGGAGACGTCGTACTCATTAGGCTCCATCACGCCCGGGTGCTCGGCGGTCTCGCCACCCAGCAGGGCGCAGCCGGCTTCCTCGCAGCCCGCCGCGATGCCCGAAACGATACTGGCGACGTGCTCGGGGACTACCTTGCCGATGGCGATGTAATCCTGCAGGAACAGTGGCTCGGCACCGCACACAACCAGGTCGTCCACGCACATAGCCACCAAGTCGCGGCCGATCGTGTCGTGCTTGTCCATCGCCTGGGCGACGGCCAGCTTGGTGCCCACGCCGTCGGAGGATGCAGCCAGCAAAGGCTTTTCGTAATTCCCCAGGGCGAACAGTCCGGCAAATCCGCCAAGGCCGCCGCGGACCTCAGGGCGGGTGGCCTTCTTCGCCAGCGGAGCAAAGAGCTCTACCGCACGATCGCCGGCCTCAATATCCACACCTGCGGCGGCGTAGGACGCACCTGCCGCCTGTGCAGGGGTGTTCTCTGGTTGCTCACTCATGGCTTAGTACTCGCTTTCTTAGCCTGTTGCTTCAGCATTGTTTCGACCAGCGCTGAATTCGGGTTGTCGCTCGGCATGCCTAGGGGGAACACGCCATCGAAGCACGCCGCGCACAGCTCGTCGCTGCTTTGTTGTGACGCCTCTATCATCGCCTCGGTCGAGACGAAGGCTAGGGAATCCGCATCGATTTCCTTGCGGATCCCTTCCACCGGGTCTGCGGCGTCAACGTTATTCGCAATGAGCTCGGTGGGCGAGGCAAAGTCGATGCCGTAGAAGCACGGCCACTTCACCGGCGGCGATGCAATGCGGACGTGAACTTCCTTCGCCCCCGCTTCACGCAGCATCTTGATGAGAGCGCGCTGGGTGTTGCCACGCACGATCGAATCGTCGACAACGACCAGGCGCTTGCCCTCGATAACCTCGCGCAGCGGGTTGAGCTTCAAGCGAATGCCCAGCTGACGGATCGTCTGCGAAGGCTGGATAAAGGTGCGCCCCACATAGGCGTTCTTCATCAGCCCCTGGCCGAAGGGGATGCGCGAAGCCTGGGCGTATCCCACCGCCGCCGGGGTGCCGGATTCCGGAACGGGGATGACCAGGTCGCCGTCCGCCGGGGCTTCCTCCGCCAGCTTCCGGCCGATCTGCAGACGCGCGCCATTGACCGAGCGGCCGCGGATCACGGAATCGGGGCGCGCCAGGTAAACGTACTCAAACACGCAGCCCTTGTGGGCGGTCTCGTCGAAGCGGCGGGAGCGCACGCCATCGCCGTCGACGATCACCAGCTCGCCCGGCTCCACATCGCGGACGAAACGCGCACCCACGATGTCCAGCGCCGCGGTTTCAGAAGCCACAACCCAGCCGCCACCTGCCAGCTGGCCGATGGACAGCGGCCGCACGCCCTGCGGGTCGCGCGCCGCATACAGCGTGTCGCCGTCGGTGAACAGTACACAGAATGCACCCTTGACCTTGGGGAACAGCTCCATCGCTGCTTCCTCCACCCCGTGACCTTCGCGCGTGTCGGCAGCCAGCAGGGCACACATCACCAGGGAATCGGAGGGGTTTTCCTTTGGATCCACCAGTCCCAGACGGGCGGCCTCCTGGGTCAGCTCCCGGTGATTCACCAGGTTGCCGTTGTGCCCCAGCGCGACGTCCGTGCCGTCGGGGGCCATGCGGAACATAGGCTGCGCATTTTCCCAGCTATTTCCACCGGCGGTGGTGTAGCGGTTATGCCCCAAGCCGATGTGCCCCTTCAGGGCCTCCAGCGACTGTTCGTCGAAGACCTGGCTGACAAGCCCCAGATCCTTGAACACAACGATCTGGTCGCCATCGCCCACTGCGATACCTGCGGCCTCCTGGCCACGATGCTGCAAGGCATAGAGGCCGTAGTAGGTCAGCTTAGAAACGTCCTCCCCCGGCGCCCATACTCCGAATACGCCGCATTCTTCCCGGGGCTCAGTTTCGCCCCGGTCGTCGAATGGACTCAGCAACGCTTCTGCCTCTGATTGAAATTCTTGGCCGTGAATGTTTGCCACTATCCCGACATTACTAGCCCATGGGCGCTAACCCAAAGGGATGGGGTTTCATCTTCAGATTCGAAACAGCGGAAGGTGCTCCGCGATGCTGGATGCCCGAGTTCCGGAGGTGTCGGCGTCCGAACCAAAAAGATCCTCTTCCCCAACAACCAGGCGCAGCCACGTCAACGGCGAGCACTGCACAACATTGGGAGGGGTACCGCGGCGATGCTCCAGCCCGGCGATGCATTGAATCGCACCGAAAGGAGGGACGCGCACTTCGACGGAATGGCCGGGCACAAGCTCCTCCAGCACCTTCAGAGACAGGCGCACAGCCGCCGCCACATCGGCGCGGGGCGGTCGGGGCTGATCGTCGGGAGAGCGTACCCACGGGGCTACTTTTTCGACGCCATGTCGAGCCTCGGCGGACAATTCCGGGCCGTGTAGGTGCTTCATACAAAAGAATTGTAGTGTTCGATAAAACACCAAGCTAAGGCGCACGTTAGTATTGGTCGTTGGACATGGCCGCGCAGCGCGAGGAACCAAAGGAACAAGAGGAAGGTAGCGACGTGACGGATAGCACGAACAGCACGGACAACACGGCAGAGGCACCACAAGAGCGCAGCCCAAAGGTGACGCTGCGCTTCCTAGCCGCCCCGACAGACGTGCTGATGGCCGGCGCCATGGGCGTGCACGGTGGTCGCGTGCTGGAGTGGATCGATAAGGCAGCCTATGCGTGCGCCGTGGGCTGGGCACAGTCCTACTGCGTGACCGCTTACGTGGGGCACATTCACTTCACCCGTCCGATCCCCTCGGGCCACATGGTGGAGGTGCGCAGCCGTATCGCCTACACCGGTCGTAGCTCCATGCACATCGTCAACGAGGTGCTGTCCGCGGACCCGCGCGAAGGCGTATTCACCCGCGCCTGCGACTGCCTGGTGATCTTCGTGGCGCTGGACGAAAACGGCAAGTCCAAGCAGATCCCCACCTACGTTCCCACCACCGACGAAGAAAAGCGTGTGGAAGACGCTGCGCTGTCCCGCATTCAGCTGCGCAAGGCCATCGAAGAGGAAATGCTGCGCCAGACCTACACCGACAAGTCGACTGCGCCGGAGCTGGTGAACCGCTTCCTGGCCAAGCCGACCGACGTGAACTGGGGCGGCAACGTCCACGGTGGCACGGCAATGGAGTGGATCGACGAAGCCGCCACGGCCTGCACCATGCAGTGGACGGGCGAGCGCACCACCGCGGTCTACGCCGGCGGCATTCGCTTCTACCGTCCCGTGCACATCGGCGACCTCGTGGAAGTGGACGCGCGCCTGGTGCGAACCGACGAACGCTCCATGACGGTGATGGTGCACCTGCGTGCAGGCGATCCGCGCGAGGGCAAGGGCAACCTGCCGGTCGCCATCCACGCCTCTATGACGTATATCGCGATCGACCTGGACGGAAACCCTCTGCAGGCCCGCCAGTACACGCCGGTAACCAACGAGGACAAGCGCCTGGAGGAGCACGCAGCAACGCTGCGCAACCTGCGTAAGGAATTCCTGCCGCGACCGCTGGTGAGCCCCAGCAACCGCGACTTCCGCTTCGTAGAGTAAAGCGCGGCGGCAAAACGCCACAGCACAAGTCAAGGGGCCCGCAACCATTTGGTCGTGGGCCCCTTGATTACTTGTCGCGGCTACCTAGATCACAGAATTGTTGCCGGCCGCGTGGCTAAACAACGTGGGCAGGGTGGACTTCCACGCCGTCTCGGCCTCTTCCAGCGAGATGACGATGTCGAAGTCATCATCATGCTGCTTGGCCGGGTCGAGCTCGATCTCCCCGCCGAACGGCAGCACCGGGTACACGCCGGAGCCGAAACGGATGATCGGCTGACCAGCTGCGTCACTGACACCGGTCAGGCCGATCCACCCGCCGGTCAGGCCGGTCTCGGCCAGGTCGCGCATCAGATCGCCGTAGTCCTCGCTGCGCACGGCCAGCAGGACGCGGGACGCGGTCTCGGAGAACAGGCCAACCGCCGCCTGCTGTGCCAGCGTGCGGCCCTGCGCGACAGCAGATTCGTGCTGGCTGAGCATCGGGTTCACAGCCATTCCCCGACCGGACTGGATTGCCAGCTCCACAACGGCCTGCGACAAGCCGCCCTCGGAAAGGTCGTGGGCGGCGACTATCTTGTCGCGCTGGTCAGTGATGAAGGCGCCCAGGCGCTGTTCCACGGACAGGTCAACCTGCGGGGGCAGGCCGGCCAGCTCGTCGTGAACAACCTGCTGCCAGATGGAACCGCCGAGCTCCTCGCGGGTCTCCGCGCCCACCAGAACCAGGTGGTACTGTTCCTGGCTCTCGTCGCCGCCGGCCTCGGCGCCAGCACCAGCCTGCTTCGGCAGCTGCTGCGGGATGCGGCGAGCACAATCGTCGATGGTGCCCAGCACTGCGATAACCGGGGTCGGCAGGATAGCGGTATCGCCGGTCTGGTTGTAGAACGAAACGTTGCCGCCCGTCACCGGGATGCCCATTTCCTTACAGCCATCGGCCAAGCCATGCACAGCCTCACGGAACTGCCACATCACGCCCGGGTCCTCCGGGGAGCCGAAGTTCAGGCAGTTGGAGACCGCCACGGGGGTCGCACCCGTGACGGAGACATTGCGGTATGCCTCGGCCAGCGCCAACTGTGCGCCGGTGCGCGGGTCCAGGCGGGTGTAACGGCCGGAGGCGTCAGTAGACACGGCGATGCCGCGCCCGGTCTCCTCGTCGATGCGCAGCACGCCTGCGTCCGCATCCTTGGCGGAGACAGTGTTGCCGCGTACGTAGCGGTCGTACTGCTCGGTGATGAACTCGCGGGAGCACAGCGCCGGGGAGGCCGCCAGATCCAGGATCTGGCTACGCACTTCCTGTGCGGTCTCCGGCAAGTCCACACCGCGGGTTTCGTTCAATTGATCCTGCTCGGCCGGGCGCTCGTAGGGGCGCTCGTATACCGGGCCCTCCTCGGCCATGGTGTGCGCGGACGCGTCCACCACAATCTCGCCACGGTGCTCGATGACCAGGTGCTCGCCGTCGGTCACGCAGCCGATGTCGGAGGCCAGGACGTCCCACTTGCGGCAGATCTCCATGAACGCATCCACGTTCTCCGGGGTCACGACGGCGCACATGCGCTCCTGGGACTCGGAAGACAGGATCTCCGCGGCGGTCATGCCCTCGGCGCGCAGGTGAACGTTGTCCAGGTTGATGTGCATGCCGCCGTCACCGGCGGAGGCCAGCTCTGCAGTGGCGCAGGAAAGACCAGCGCCACCGAGATCCTGAATGCCGACGACCACGCCAGCGCGGTACAGGTCCAGGCAGCACTCAATCAGTACCTTCTCCGCGAAGGGGTCGCCCACCTGCACGGCGGGCAGCTTGCGCTCCGCACCCTCCTCGAAGGTGTCGGAGGCCAGCACGGATACGCCACCGATGCCATCCAGGCCCGTGCGGGAGCCGAAAAGAATCACTCGGTTGCCCTTGCCAGAGGCGAAGGCCAACTTCAGATCTTCGGTCTTCAAAGTGCCCACGCACAGTGCATTGACCAGCGGGTTACCCGCGTAGGTGGCGTCAAAAACAGTCTCACCGCCGATGTTCGGCAGCCCCAGAGAGTTGCCGTAACCACCCACACCCGCGACCACGCCGGGCAGCACGCGCTGAGTATCCGGCAGGTCGGCCGGGCCGAAGCGCAGCTGATCCATCACGGCCACCGGGCGCGCGCCCATTGCCATGATGTCGCGGACGATGCCGCCCACGCCGGTGGCTGCGCCTTGGTAGGGCTCCACGTAGGACGGGTGGTTGTGGGATTCGACCTTGAAGGTCACGGCGTGGCCATCGCCGATGTCGATCACGCCGGCGTTCTCGCCGATGCCGGCGAGCATCTTGGACTTCATCTCGTCCGTCGTGGTCTCGCCGAAGTAGCGCAGGTGCGTCTTCGAGGACTTGTACGAACAGTGCTCGGACCACATCACGGAATACATCGCCAGCTCCGCATCGGTTGGGCGACGGCCCAAGAGTTCCTTGATGCGTGCGTACTCGTCGTCCTTCAGGCCCAGCTCGTGGTACGGCTGCTCCAGATCCGGGTTGGCCTTAGCGTCGGCGACCGTGTCGTTGTGAATCATGGGGATCGGGTGCTCCTTGTAAGAAGAAAATTTAGGAAACGAGCGTGGACAGAACCGACTGGAACAGACCCAGTCCGTCAAGGGACGGGCCCGTCAGCGTTTCCACTGCGTGCTCTGGGTGTGGCATCAGGCCAACTACGCGGCCGTTTTCGCTGCACACACCGGCGATCGAGTTGCGGGATCCGTTGTGGTTCACGGCGTAGCGGAACACCACGCGACCTTCGCCTTCGAGGCGCTCCAGGGTCTCCTCGCTGGCCTGGAAGCGCCCCTCGCCGTGCTTAGACGGCACCAGGATCTTGGATCCCTCGGCGAACTGGTTGGTCCACGCGGTGGAAGTGTTTTCGACCTCTAGGTAAACATCGCGGCACACAAAGTGCAGGCCCTCGTTACGAGTCAGGGCGCCGGGCAGCAGGCCGGCTTCCTGCAGAATCTGGAAGCCATTGCAGATGCCCAGCACTGGGGTGCCCCGCTCCGCGGCAGCCACTACGGACTTCATGGCCGGGGCGATGGAAGCGATGGCGCCGGCGCGCAGGTAGTCGCCGTAGGAAAAACCGCCGGGTACGACTACGGCGTCAACGTTCTTCAGATCCTCGTCAGCGTGCCACAGCTCCACTGGCTCCGCCCCCGCCAGGCGCACGGCGCGCACGGCATCGACGTCATCCAAGGTGCCAGGGAAGGTGATTACTCCGATGCGGCTGGTCACTTACTTTGCCTCCACATCCGCGCCGCCTGCCACGGCTTCTGCACCCTCTACGACTACCTCGTAGTCCTCGATCACGGTGTTGGCCAGCAGGTCGGAGGCGATCTTTTCCAGGTCTTCGCGCGAGACAGCCTCGCTGACCTCCAGCTCAAAGCGCTTCCCCTGGCGCACGTCCTCTACCCCACTGATACCGATGCGACCCAGCGCACGGACAACGGCCTGACCCTGCGGGTCGAGGATTTCCTTCTTGGGCATGACGTTGACGACTACACGAGCCATGGCTTCTATATTCTCCCAGCTTTACGGTATTTTTCGGAAGGTATTTACCGCCCCATGGTAACACTGCGAAGTGGCAGGTTTTTAAGCCACAGATACCTGCTGCCGATCGACGTAGTCACAGTAGTTCGCTGGCTGGTAGCCACTGTCCCGCAGCAGCTCGAGAATGCGCAGCATATCGCCCGCTACGTCGTCCTTATCTGCCTTTGCTGCGCTGATCGACAAGCGGATGTCTTTGCCCTTCGCCGCGCCCCGTCGCACGCTGTTGAGTACGTTACGACGCCACCACTTCACCGAACCAAACCCATCCCCAAAAGCGAGCACGCGCACCTGGTGGCGGTTGTCATTAGTGAGGTCACGGATGGTGTAGGCATCCGCCGCCACCTCCAGGCCAACCTTGGCGGCAGCTTCTAGAGCGTCTTCCGACGCCAACCAGCGGGTCGGCGCGAACACCTTCGGCGCCAATCCCAGCGCGTCCAGCTGACGGGTGGCTGCGGAGAGGCGCAGCGTAGCCTCGTGCCGGCCGAGCCGGTGGAACTCCCCCTTGCCGTGCGTTCCGCCCAGGGGCCCGAGCCCGCCGAGCAGGAGCTCGTGCCCGCGTGCAGCGGAATCGTGGACCAGCTCCAACGTCGCCCGGTCGTCCTTCAACCGCCAATCCGGTCCCTGAACCGTGAGCACCAGACCCGCATGGATATCCAACGCCCGGGCTGCATCGCGCATCTTCTCAGCCGCCGTTACCGTGCCCTGGCGCAACCCCGTGATGGTCAACAGCATTCGGGGGGCGCGCTGCGTGCCGGGGGTGGACTGTGCGGGACTCATACCTGAGTACACTGCCCCACGCAGGTGAACGGCAGGTAACGCCCGGCCGACTTTTGGCCGACTTCTGGCTGTCTACTTGTTAAAAGCTACGGCAAGACCCTCCCGGCAAGCCCCGGCCGTGTTACAGCAGCTCAGTGGCCCCCATCTTGTCGAGCTCCCACGCGGTTTCAAAAGCCGCCTGGCGCCACTTCGCGTAGCGGCCGGATACACCGCCGTGCCCGGCCTCCATGTCGATGCGCAGCAGCGTGTTGTCCGTGCCGACCTCGCGCAGCTTGGCCACCCACTTCGCAGGCTCCACGTACAGCACACGCGTGTCGTTCAGGCTGGTCACTGCCAGAATCGGCGGGTAGTTCAAGTCGGCGGAGACATTCTCATAGGGCGCGTAGCTGGCCATGTAGTCGTAGACCTCCGGGTCGTGGAAGGGGTCGCCCCACTCGTCCCACTCGGTCACGGTCAGCGGTAGCTCCGGCATCAGCATGCTGGTCAGCGGGTCGACGAAGGGAACCACTGCCTCAATGCCTGCGAAACGATCGCCCGCCATGTTAGCCACCGCCCCCATTAGCATTCCACCGGCGGAGCCGCCCTCGGCCACCATCTGCTCGCGGGTAGTCATGCCTTCGCGCAGCAGGTGGTCGGCCACTGCCACGAAGTCCGTGAACGTGTTGCGTTTTTCCAGCCCCTTGCCGTGGTCGTACCACAGTCGGCCCATCTCGCCGCCGCCGCGGACGTGCGCGATGGCGTACACCACGCCACGGTCCAGCATGGACAGACGGAACAGGGAAAAGCCCGGGTCGATGCAGTTTTCATAGGAACCGTAGCCGTACAGCAGCACCGGGTTTGCCTGCGTGATGTCCACGTCGGTGCGGTGAATCAGGGAAACCGGAATCCGCGCCCCGTCCTCGGCTGTCACCCATAGCCGCTGCGAGGTGTACAAAGCGGGGTCGAACTCCCGGCCGTCCGGGTCGGGCAGCACCTGCTGCTCCTTGCGCAGGATCTTCTCCCCCGTCGCCAGGTCGATGTCATAGATCCGCGGCGGGGTGGTGAAGGCACTGTAGGCCACCCGCAGAACCGGGCTGTCCCACTCGCTGTTGCCGACGGCGCCGACCCCGCAAAGCTCCCCGGGGAACTCGATCCGCTCGAACTCGCCGAAGGCCGGGGCGGAAGCGGTTCCGGCCGACGTGTCGGCGTCCCCAAGCTTCATGATGTAACTGGTCTCCAGCGCATTCTCCCGAGCTTCGAGGACAATGTGGTCGCTGAAAACATCCACACCCTCCAGGCGCACGTCGTCGCGGTGCGGTACCAGCGCCTGCACATCGTCCCACGCGGCGATCTGGCCGGTCGGGTGGTAGCCCAGCTCGCTGTTTACACCTGTCTTGTTGTGCAGCACCAGCCACAGGTCCTGGCCGCCCACAACAGCGTGATCCACCCCGTATTCCACATTGGCCTCGCGCGGGATTACACAGGTCAGCTCGGCATTCGGATCCTCCAGATCGAGGTACCATACCTCGCTGGTCACCTTCGAGCCCGTGTGGATCAACAGGTAACGCTCCGAACGGGTCGTCGCCACGCCCGCCCAAAAGCGCTCGTCGTCTTCGCGGTACACCAGCTCGTCTTTATCGACGCCCTCACCGACTGTGTGGCGCCAGACCTCGTGCGGTCGCCATGCTTCATCCACGCGCTGGTAGTACACGGTATTCCTGCCGACCCAGGTGGCGCCGTAGAAGACGTCCTCGATGACATCCTCCAGGTCCTCCCCCGTGGTGAGGTCGCGGATGCGCAGGGTGAAGCGCTCCGAGCCGGTCTCGTCCACCGAATACGCCAGCCGCGTGCCGTCCTGGGTCACGCTGGCCGCGCCTAGGCTGAAAAACTCCTTGCCTTCGGCTAAAGCGTTGCAGTCCAGGAAGGTCTCTTCGCCCGGTGCGGGGGTGCCGGGTTCGATGGTCGGCGGGGTCCAGTCGTCCTCGTTGGCGATGGGCAGGCGGCACATTGTGCCGTAGCTTTTGCCTTCCTCGGTGCGGGAGAAGTACCACCAGCCCTCGGAGCGGACGGGCAGGGACATGTCCGTTTCCTGCACGCGTGCCTTAACTTCCTCGAAGAGGCGTTCCTGCAGGGGCTTGAGGTGCTCCGTCTGCTGGAGGGTCCAGGCGTTCTCCGCCTCTAGGTGCTGGCGCACCTCGGAGTTGTCTTTGTCGCGCAGCCACTCGTAGTTATCAACGAATTCGCGACCGTGGAAGGTGCGTGTGTGCGGCACCTTCTTCGCAGTCGGCGGAGCCGCAATCGGGTTGTTGGCTGTCTGGGGCGCGTCGTTATTAGGCATACGCGCCATGCTACTAAGACCTAATGCTTGGGGCAGACAGTCCCTAGACGCACTGGCCGATCCAGTCGGAGAAGCGCTTGCCGGATAGCTTCTCGTAGGCCTCAATGTAGCGGGAACGGGTGGCCTCCACCACGGAACCCGGCAGCGGCGGCGGGGGCGTGCCCTCGGACTTGTCCCAGCCGGACTTCGGGCCGGTCAGCCAGTTGCGCACGTACTGCTTATCGAAGCTGGGCTGCACCTTGCCCTCCTCGTAGCCCTCGGCGGGCCAGTAGCGGGAGGAATCCGGGGTCAGCACCTCGTCGGCCAGCACTAGGGTGCCGTCTGCATCCAGCCCGAACTCGAACTTGGTATCGGCCAGGATCAGGCCCTTTTCCTCGGCGATGGCAGCGGCCTTTTTGTAGATGGCCAGGGTGGCATCGCGCAGCTTGTTGGCGAGCTCCTCCCCCAGTTCCTCGACAACCACGTCGAAGCTCACATTCTCGTCGTGATCGCCCAACTCAGCCTTGGTCGCCGGGGTGAAGATCGGCTCTGGCAGGCGGGAAGCCTCAACCAGCCCCTCGGGCAGCTCCACGCCACACACGCTGCCGGTCTCCTCGTATTCCTTCAAGCCGGAGCCCGTCAGGTAGCCACGGGCCACGCACTCGAACGGGATCATGTCCAGCTTCTTGCACAGCATGGCGCGGCCGAGGACGTACTCGGGGATCCGCTCATCGTCCAGCGCACCGGCCAGGTGGTTGGGAAAGTCGATCTCGTCAAAGAAAAAGGCGCTCACGGCAGTGAGCACTCGACCCTTGTCTGGGATCTCCGTATCAAGGACGTAGTCATAAGCACTAATCCGGTCACTGACAACCATCAACAGGTTGTCTTCGTCGACCTCGTAGATCTCCCGCACTTTTCCTGCGGAATGATGCTCGTACTCGCACAGTTCTGGACGCATGAGTAGCTAGTGTAGCCCTGTCCCCGGCTTTTGACTATTCATGACGAAAGCCCTGCGAGATTATTGTGTTTGCGCTGCTAAACCGCGGTCGTGACCCACCTCACGACCGCGGTGCTGGGGTACTACAGAATCACTGGGGCACTACAGAATCTCGCCCGGCGCGTAGGCAGCGGCCTCCGCGTGACGGCTGGTGACGCCCTCGATGCGCTCCAGTACCCGGGAAACCTGGGACTCGGCCGCGCCGATGAAGGCGTGACGGTCTGCCAAGGCCTCCTTCAGCTGTGCCTCGTCCAGCGGGAAGCGGTCGTCGCCGGCCAGACGCTGAACCAGATCCTGATCGCCGCCGTTCTCGCGCATGTTCAGCGCCACCGCCACGGCGTGCTCCTTGATCAGCTCGTGGGCGGTCTCGCGCCCTACCCCGGCGCGCACGGCCGCCATCAGGATGCGGGTGGTGGCCAGGAACGGCAAGTAGCGTTCCAACTCTCGGTCGATCATCGCCGGGAAAACCCCGAACTCGTCCAGGACGGTCAGGAAGGTCTCACACATGCCGTCGAAGGTGAAGAAGGCGTCCGGAAGAGCAACGCGACGAACCACAGAGCAGAACACGTCGCCCTCGTTCCACTGCGCACCCGCCAGATCCGCGGCCATGGTCAGGTAGCCGCGCAGCAGGATCTGCATGCCGCCGACGCGCTCGCAGGAGCGGGCGTTCATCTTGTGCGGCATGGCGGAGGAACCGACCTGGCCTTCCTTGAAGCCCTCGGTCACGGTCTCGTTGCCCGCCATGAGGCGGATCGTCATCGACAGCGAAGACAACGCGGCACCCACCTGCACCAGGGCACTCAGCGCATCCATATCCAGGCTGCGCGGATAAACCTGGCCGACGGAGTCAAAGACGCGGGAGAAGCCCAGGTTCTCCGCGATCGTGTTCTCCAGCTCCGCCAGCTTGGACTCGTCGCCGCCGACCAGATCCAGCATGTCCTGGCTGGTGCCCATCGGCCCCTTGATGCCGCGCAGCGGGTAGCGGCCCAACAGATCCTCGATGCGCTCCAGTCCCACCAGCAGCTCGTCGGCGGCGGAGGCAAAGCGCTTGCCCAACGTCGTGGCCTGGGCGGCAACGTTGTGGGAACGCCCGGCCATCACTAGCGACTGGTTCTCCGCCGCACGGCGACCGATGCGCGCCAGCACGGCAACGGCCTTATCGCGAGCCAACTGCAGGGAGCTAAAGATCTGCAGCTGCTCCACGTTCTCCGTCAGGTCGCGGGAGGTCATCCCCTTGTGAATGTGCTCCTGACCAGCCAACGCATTGAATTCCTCGATGCGGGCCTTCACGTCGTGGCGCGTGACCTTTTCGCGCTCAGCGATGGAATCCAGATTGACGTTCTCGATGACCTTTTCGTAGGCCTCGATGGCCTCGGCGGGCACATCCACCCCTAGGGCGGCCTGGGCCTTCATCACAGAGATCCAGAGCTTGCGCTCCATAATGATCTTGTCCTCCGGCGACCAGATGGCGGTCATCTCCGGGGAGGCGTAGCGGTTGGCAAGGACGTTGGAAATATTTTTCTTAGCAGGCACGCCCCCGAGTTTATGCGCAGCGCTGGCTTTTAGGAATCTGCGAACTTATCCAAGTCCTTAATCCGCCCCGCTGCAATCACCAGGTCGCCAGAGCGGATCACGTACCCCGCTGGTGGTGTGGAGAAGTGCCCCTCCGCGGAGCGCACCGCTACGATCGCGATCCCCCGCGGGGTTTCCTCCACCTTCCGCCCGTGCATGTGCAGCGGAGGCGCCAGCTTCGCCATGGCGAAGTCGCGGTCGAACTCGATGTATTCCTGCACGTGACCTGCGATAAGGTGCGCCACGCGCCGTCCCGTATCGCGCTCTGGCCGCACCACGTGGTGCACGCCGATCTGCGTGAGGATCTTCGCGTGCTGCTGGTTGTCGGCCTTTGCCCAGACGTTGGGCACCCCGAGATCCATCACGGCTGAGGCAGTAAGCAGTGACGCCCCCATGTCGGAGCCGATACCGATCACAACACGGTGTGCATCCTGTACACCAAGCTGGCGCAGCACGTCCTGGTCCGTGGTTTCCGCGATCACTGCGTGGGTCAGCAGCGGGGCGGCCTTGGCCACCACTACTTCATCCACGTCGATACCCAGAACTTCCACTCCGGACTGCACGAGCTCTTCGCCTAGCGCCATGCCGAAACGGCCCAGGCCGATGATGACGACGGGAGGATTGGTCGGGTGGGAAAAGAACTTAGCCAATGAACGGCCTTTCTACTGGGAAGGAATAGAGGCGTCGATTAGTACGGGCGGCCAACGCCGCCACCACGGTGATGGGGCCAATACGGCCGAGGTACATCAGCACCACCAGCCATATGCGGGCGAAATCGGGCAGCTCCGGGGTGATGCCGGTGGTCAGGCCGACGGTGGCGAACGCGGAGATGGTTTCGAAGGCGATCTGGTGGGAGTGGAACTGCGGCAGCAACAGCTGCAGCGCCATGATAGAACCGCCGACGATGAGGAAAGCCATCATGAACACAGCCATCGCCTGGCGCACGATGCGCCCCGGGATGCGCCTGCCCGCGACCAGCAGCTGTTCATCGCCACGCACCTCCGCGATCAAAACGGCAACTAGCACCGCGGCGGTGGTGACCTTCACGCCACCCGCTGTGCCGCCCGAGCCACCGCCGATGAACATCAGGAAGTCCGTCAGCATCAGGGATGATGGCCGCAAGTCCGAAAGATCCACCGAGTTGAACCCCGCGGTGCGCGAGGACACGGAGTGGAAAAACGCCGCCTGAACGGCCGACCATGGCGATAGGTCCCGCAGCGTGTTGGTCCACTCCATCAGGGCGAAGCCGATAGTGCCCACCGCCAGCAGGATCGAGGTTCCTACGAGGGTGAAGATCAACGTCAGCGACGGTGGGTGCTTCACCTTCGATCGCCACCTCGCCCGCAGTTCCAGCAGCACGGGGAAGCCCAGGCCACCGACGATAATGCCGAGTGCGATCGGCAGGATGATCCCCGCATCGTTGACGTAGGGCACCAGGTTGTTGGAGCGCAGGCCGAAGCCCGCGTTGTTGAACGCCGAAATGGAGTGGAATACTCCCTCCCACACGGCAGGCAGGAAACCGTAGCCGTATTCCGCAGCGAAGCGGAAGGTCAGCACGATCGCGATGACCAGCTCGGTCGCCAGCGAGAAGCCGATGGTGCCGAAGATGATGGTGCGGATCTCGCCCAGGTCCCTTCCGCGTTGTTCCGCGGCAGCTCGCAGGCGCCCTTTGACGCCCATCTGTCCAGCCAGAACAAAGCTCACCACCGTGGCGAGCGTCATGATGCCAAGGCCTCCGACCTGAATCAGCAGCATGATGACGACCTGCCCGAAATGAGACCAGTAGGTCGCGGTATCCACGACAGTAAGGCCGGTCAGGCACGTGGCCGAGGTAGCGGTGAACAGGGCGGTAGTAAACTCCGGGCTCTCCGGCCCGCTGCGAGAAAACGGCAACAGCAGCAGCGCAGTACCGGCGAGGATAAGTAACAGGAAGCTCACGGACACCAGCTGCGCAGGGCTGAAGCCTTGCCGGCTTCGCTGGCGACGTTCGCCTGAGTGTGCAATCACAAGGGGTTACCTTAAACCTCTTGCTCCTTATGCGAAACCCTTACACAATCTTGACACCCGAGTTTTGGCTCACACTGCTGCGCCGGAAACTAAATGGAGATGCGCCCCTCAACTGCGCGAAGGGCAATGTCGGAGCGGTAGTGCGAGCCCTCCAGCTCGATTCCCTGCAGGGTCGCATAGGCCTGTTCGCGAGCCTCCGCCAGCGTAGCCCCGGAGCCGATGACGTTCAGTACGCGCCCACCAGCGCTGACCAGCTGGCCGTCCTTGTCCGCCACACCCGCGGCCAGGATGCCGCGAGCCTCGCTGCCTGGCTCCGCGCCGGTGATCGGCTGGCCGGTGACGGGGCTGGCCGGGTAGTTCTCGGCAGCCAGGACGACGGTCAGCGCATAGCCGTCCTCCCACTCCAGCGGCGGCAGCTGATCCAGGGTGCCGGTAGCCACGGCGTTCAGCACCCCACCCAGCGGGGTCTTCAGCAGGCGCAGCACGGCCTGGGTCTCCGGGTCGCCGAAGCGGCAGTTGAACTCCACCACCGCCGGACCTTCGCTACTCCATGCCAGGCCCGCGTACAGCAGGCCATTGAAAGGCACGCCCTCGGCTACCATCTGCTGAGCCACCGGCTTCACAACGTCCTCGACGATTCGCTGCACTCCGTCTTCTGGCAGCCAGGGCAGCGGGGTGTATGCGCCCATACCGCCGGTGTTCGGCCCTTCGTCGTTGTCGTCCACTCGCTTGTGATCCTGCGCGGGCAGCAGCGGAACCACCGTCTCCCCATCCACTAGGCAGAACAGGGAAACCTCGGGGCCGTCCAGGAAGCTTTCCAGCAGCACTGGGTTGCCGCCGGCGTGCACGGCGTGGATGTGCTCCAGAGCTTCTGCGCGGTCGGCCGTGACCACCACGCCCTTGCCGCCAGCCAGACCATCGTCTTTGACAACGTAGGTGGGACCGAATTTGTCGAGGGTGGCGTCAATAAAAGAATCGCTAGACCCGACAGGAACAGCGACGGCCTCTGCTGTGCGGACCTTTGCCTTGGCCATGATGTCCTTGGCGAAGGCCTTCGAACCCTCAATCTGGGCCGCTGCTGCAGACGGGCCGAACACGGCGAAGCCAGCGGCGCGCAGCTCATCGGCAACGCCCGCCACCAGGGGAATCTCCGGGCCAATCACAACCAGGTCCGCCTGGACCTCCTGGGCCAGCGCCACCGGATCACCATCCGGGTGGAGGGTAGCCACGGCCGCCATGCCGGCGTTGCCCGGGCTGACGTGAACCTGCTCGACGGTCGGATCCTGGGACAGGGAATAGGCCAATGCGTGCTCACGAGCACCGCTGCCGATAACAAGAATGCGCATGGTTCCCCAGTCTAGCGAAGCCACAGACCACCACCGGCAGCCTGCATCCCAAGCCCCCACAACAGCAACGTTTAACGCGCTAACATCGGCACCATGGCTACGGTATTCACGAAAATCATCAACGGCGAGATCCCGGGGCGCTTCGTCTACCGCGACGAAAAGGTAGTGGCGTTTCTGACCATCGAACCTGCTGCATACGGCCACACGCTGGTCGTTCCCATCGAGGAAGTCGACCGTTGGACGGACATGGATCCGGCGACGTGGGCTCACTGCAACGAGGTCGCCCAACTGGTCGGCAAGGCTATCGTCGATACTTTTGACGCCCCACGCGCCGGCTACCTGATCGGTGGATTCGAGGTGCCGCACGCTCACATCCACGTATTCCCCGCATCCGATATGTCCGGCTTCAGCCTGCAGAACGTAATGCGTATGGACGAGACCGATCCGGAAAAGATGGACGATTCCGCCGCGAAGATCCGCGCGGCGCTTCTGAAGCAAGGGGTCGATGAGGCGAAGGTTCCCAACGCCTAAAAGCCCCTCTCAGGTCACCACCTGCAAGCACCTATCCGATCTCAGATCAGTGGACGTTTCTGAACAGTGGACAACGACAAATTAGATCCGATGGAACTTGAGCTGGACGAGCTCGCGGAGGTCGACCCTCCGGCGGGCACGGCCGTGGAAGAAGAACTAGCAGAAGAACCATACGACCCCGCCAACGCGGGCGACGTCATCGGTGGTGCGCCCGACTCCCGCGGTTGGCTTAGCCGCTTGGGCAGCGGGATGGCCAGCGGAATCTCCAGCGGAATCTCCAGCACCGGTCGCTTCCTGTGGGATATACCGTCGCGTGTCAGCCGCCCCCAAATGCCGCAGCTACGCGGGGCAATCCCCGATCCGCCTCTCGGCGCCCGCCAGGTCTCCCCCGGCTACGCCGACGACCTGTGGCAGGCGCGCCCCACCATCGATCGGCCGTATCCGGTGATCCTGATCCACGGCACGATCAGCTCAAAGAACGTATGGCAGAACCTGGTGCTGCGTCTGCGCGAGGACGATTTCGTAGTATTCAGCCCCGACTACGGCGTACACGGCACGCAGGACATCCCGACTTCGGCCCAGGATATCGGCGCTTATATCGAGCAAGTGCTGGCCGCGACTGGCGCGGAGGCCGTGGACATCGTCGGTCACTCCCAGGGCGGGTTGCTGGCGCGCTATTGGATCAATGAACTCGGCGGCGAGGATTACGTCCATCACCTCATCACCCTGGGAACCCCGCACCAGGGCACCACGCTGCTGGGCATGCTCGGCAGCATGCTCACCACGGACATGAGCCAACGGGTGGCAGCCGCCACGATCCGCCGAGTGTTCGGCGCGGCCGGTATGCAGCAGGTGATCGGCTCGCCACTTCTGGAAACCCTGGCAGCCTCCCCCGAAACCCGTAACCACATCCGCTACACCTGCTACGCAACCCGCAATGATGCGACGGTGGTGCCCCATGAAAACGCTTTCCTCGGTGACCGCAAGCCGTTGATTCCCGGCGACGACGAGGGGGAACGCCTTGCCGACAGCACTTCGGACGGCGACTCGGGCGAGGCGATCGTCACCAATTACTTCCTGCAGGACCTTGGCGTATCCAAGTGCAAGCACGAGGAGTTGCCGACGAACCCCGACGTCCAGGACATAGTCCACCTAGCGCTGTTGGATGGGCTGGAAGAGCACGATACGGAGGTCTAGCGCGTCAGCTCGTGGGCCTGACCACGCTTGCCCCGAGCTACTCCGTTTCGGATGCCTCCGGCAGTTCGATCCGGAAACGCGTCCCCTCGCCTTCCACGCTGTGCACTGAAATGGAACCCCCGTGGGCCTCCACCAGCCCCTTCACAATCGATAGCCCCAGCCCGGAGCCGCCGGACATGCGCGAACGCGAGACATCCGGGCGGTAGAACCTCTCAAACAGGTGCGGCAGGTCCTTGGCCGGGATCCCTTGGCCGTTGTCCTCCACGTCCACGATCACTCGGTCGTCGGTCTTGTCTAGGCGCAGGGTCACCTCTGCGTCATCGCCGGCGTGTCGCAGAGCATTGGTCAGCAGATTGCTAAAGACCTGGTGCAGGCGGTTCACATCTCCGACGACGATCGGCACCTCACCGGTTTCGTTTACGACCTGCACCGTGCGATTCGGGAACCCGGCGCGCGCCGACTCTGCCGATTCCAGCACCAGCTCCAGCATGTCGACACGCTTCTTCGCCAGCGGGCGCCCCTCGTCCATGCGGACCAGGGCTAGGAGGTCCTCGACCAGCAGACTCATGCGACTGGCCTCTTCAGAAATGCGGTCGATGACCATGGGGGCGTCATCAGTAGCACCCGATTGGTACAGCTCCGCATAGCCGCGCACAGAGGTCAACGGCGTGCGCAGCTCGTGCGAAGCATCTCCGATGAAGCGGCGCATTGACGCTTCCGACCTGCGCGCTTGCCTCTCCGAGGCACCGATAGCGACGAAGGCCGATTGGATCTGCGCCAGCATCTTGTTGAGCGCCAACGACAGTCGACCGACCTCGGTATTGGGCCGCCAGTTCGGCACGCGCTGCCCCAGGTCGCCGTTCGAAATTTTGGACGCCGTCAGCTCCACCTCATTCAACGGGCGCAACGCACGACGAACCAGATACATCGATGCCAGAATGACGAGCCCGACGACCGTCAGGCCAATAATGACTTGGAGGAGGACAAGGCGCGAAATGATGTGCTCTTCTTCCTCCAAAGGCAACGCAACGATGGTGATCGTGCCATCGTCATTGCGGAAGCTGGTGGCACGCCAGCTAATGTTCGCACCCGAGCCTTCCCGAGAGCCGACGGTGACGGGCAAGGTCGGCTTGCCCAAGCCGCGGATCTCCGGGCGGGCAGTCATGGGCGAGTTGAAGTACTCGTAGGAGATCTGCTCGTCGACCACCAGAACATAGAAGTCGCTGGGTGGGCGCGTGACACCGGTGACAGGGTTCGGTGGCTGCTGCTTACCTAGCACGTCTAGGCCACTTAGCCCAAGAGTGTCGGAGGAACCACTCAAACCTCCGGAACCGGAATCATCGCCATCGTTCTGAGTGCCATCGACCAAGCCCGAGCGGTGGGCCCAGCCATTGGTTGCCTCATCCAGTTGTTCGTCCACGCGCTGGATCAGGAAGCGCTGCAGAGTGGTGGTGACGGATACGCCAGATACGGACAATCCCATGGCCACCAGCACCGCAATGACCACGACCAGGGAAACCCGCAGCGGATAGTGGGAAAGAAAGTGCCCCGGATGGCTCGTTGTGACGGCGACTGCGGATCCGTGGGCATCATTCGATTTCACCGGCGGTTCGGGCTGCTCGAGCTGTTCGGGCTCGCGCTGTGCAGACACAGACGGCGGGGTCTGATTAGGCGACGACGGTGACGAGGCGGAAGGAAACATAGACGGAAATGTGGCTCACGCGAGGTTAAACGCGGGGCTTGCGCAGTACATACCCCACACCGCGAACGGTCTGGATCAGATGAGGCTCTTCCTTGTCGATCTTGCGGCGCAGGTAGGAGACGTAGGATTCAACGACGTTGCCGTCGCCACCGAAGTCGTAGTTCCACACGTGGTCCAGAATCTTGGACTTGCTCAACACGACCTCTGCGTTGACCAGCAAATAGCGGAGCAGCTTGAACTCAGTGGGCGATAGTTCGACAACTTCACCGGCTTTGGTGACTTCGTGCATGTCGTCGTCGAGGGTGATGTCCTCATAGGTAATCAGGCTGGATTCCTGCTCTTCTTCCGGGGTAACGCGGCGCAGGATTACCCGCAGGCGGGTAATAACTTCCTCCAGGCTAAAGGGCTTCGTCACATAATCATCGGCACCGATGGTCAGTCCGTGAATGCGATCCTCCACGCCGTCCTTGGCGGTCAGGAAGAGAACTGGCGCCTCGTGCCCAGCGGCGCGGAGCTTATTTAGCAGGGTGAAGCCGTCCATGCTGGGCATCATGACGTCCAGGATGAAAGCATCCGGCTTGTAGGTATCCGCCAGAGCCAGCGCGTCCTGGCCGTTGTCTGCCGTTTCAACGTCGAAGCCTTGGAACTTCAGGCTGACTTTAAGGAGGTCTGAGATATTGGCCTCGTCATCAACAACGAGTACCTTCACCGGTTGGGCATTTGGCATGGTCATGCACCTCATTGTGCTGCATAGTGTTGGCGTCTATCTGCATGATAGCTGGGTGTTAGCTGTGAACCCCCTCGAGGATTGCCGCTACCGCAACAAGCCCTCAACAGGAACCCAACCTGCCAGTGTGCAATGCGACATGCGAATTAAATCGTGACTCAGTGCACCATTTTTGCTTTACACCCATTAAGCTGTGCCTATGACGAACTCTAATTCTCACTCTCGCTCCCTTCGCCGTCGCTTCGTCGCGCTCGGCGCCGCAACCATGATGGCCGCTTCCCTGGGCACCGGCGCTGCCTCCGCTGCCCCGCTCGGCTCCTCCCAACAGGACATCAACAGGGTCGTACTGGGCGCACACGACAGCATTCACAACGGAACCCGCGGCCTGCCTGAGCCCATCCGTGGCTCCATCAACCGCGCAGCGGATGACGCTACCAACTTCCTGGCTCCCGGCGCTCTAGCAGCCCGCGAGCGCGCAAACAAGCCCGCTCCCCGTCCAGCTCCGCCGAAGAAGCGCCCCGCACCGGCTCCTCGCAACAACCCCTGCCCAGCTAACGCCCGCGGTTGCGTGAGCCTGCGCGACCAGACCGCTTGGCTGCAGCGCGGCGGCAAGACCAGCTACGGCCCGGTGAAGGTCTCCACCGGTAAGCGTGGCTACGAGACCCCGAAGGGCTGGCACGTCATCACCCGCAAGGTGAAGAACGAGGTCTCCCGTACCTACGGCAACGCCCCGATGCCATACTCCGTGTACTTCACCAACAACGGCCACGCCTTCCACCAGGGCTCCCCGAACGTGATGTCCCACGGCTGCATCCACCTCGCTGCCCCGCACGCTCAGAACTTCTTCAACGCACTGAACGTCGGCGACCGGATCTACATCTACTAGTGTTCACTTTCTAGGTTCACTTTCTGGGTCTCACTGACCTAACCC
>NZ_PDGZ01000016.1:0-26079 GCF_014335105.1 Corynebacterium sp. LK28
CATCTAGCCGACGTCTAGCCGACGTCAGTTGGGTGGGCAGAACCGGCTGAGCAGCTGCCGGTGAGATAGCTCGTGGTGCGTATATCGCGCCACGGGCTTTCTTTTATCTATCGCCAGGGTCCTAGTAGAACGACGCCTAACTGACCGCCCAGTAGTAAGTCAGCACACCTTGCCCGATGAGGACAATTGGGATGAATGCAAGGGACGCCACCACGTCAATGAATGTGATGACTTTGGCCATGCGCGCCTCGGCCAGTTCGTCCGGCTGACGATTTGCGATAAAGGCTAGAACAATCAGTGAGATGACGGTGACCAGGGCGGCTGCAGCCCATGGTTGCCAACTATCAGTAGCACCGTTGAACATCCACGCATTCACACCAAACTGATCAGCGGAGCCCTTGCCAGTCTGCGATCCGTCGCCCAAGAACCAATGCACGAAGCTTCCGGTGCTCGTGGCGAGGCCAATGATTCCGACGATGAGCAGGGGGCTAATGATCCGAGCATCCGAAAAGCCATTCGTACGCAGGATCAAGATGACCGCCAACAAGGCTGCGATGAGCCCCTGTTGCCAGTAGCTGCTTGTGTTGAGAACAAGAACAATAAGGGCACCCATGATTGTTGCGGCCCAGCTAATACCGCGACTAATTGCTTCAGTGCGCAGGGCGGCAGCGCGGATGGATTCGCGACTAATGGATTCACCTGCGTCACTGCGACGAAGCATCGCGGCAAGCCCGGTGCTACTGATAGCAAGCGTCGACGTGGTCAGTAGCATCGCGATGGGCAGCCATGCTGTCCACGCGGCCAGCGCAAACGGACTTGAACCAAGGAAGGTTGCCAGCCCGAAGGCCGCCGCAGCAACGGCGACGATCCCGGCTGCAACCGCTGTAGCTGTCGCTTGCCTCCGCAGCGCGATCCAAGCTGCGATGGCCGCACAGAGCGCAGTGATACTGATTGTCCACGCTAGCCCTGGTGCACTGTCCACAGGCCGCAACACGGCTGCAGAGACGATGAACCCAAAGATGGGCAGGGCCCACGCCAACTTCTGAGCCCACGGACGGGGCTTCCACAGGGCAATCCCGATTGCCACGAGGGTCAGGATGGTAGCGGTCACGACGCTTGTGATTCGACCTGAATTCCACGCCTCCACAACGTGTCCGCCGGCGGACGAGCCATGCCCAAAACCAAGCCCTGCGAGACTGCTACCCCACACACCCTTGAGTGCGACGAGGCCAACCAACGCAATAGTGGCCAACATAGTTGCCAGCAGTCCATCTGTGCGGGTGGTTCCAGACCACGCAAACTGGGAGGCTCCAATGGTGCTGCGCATTTCGGCCATGATGTCATCGACAAATGGTGCGTGGGCGGCTTCAGCTCGCTGCGACAGGTAGAGCTTGTGCCCGTCCAGCACCTCATAGTCTTCGAGAGTGCGCTCAGCGTTGATAATCCCCGTTTCTGGGGAGGACAGCACCCACAGGTGCGCGGTAGCTTCCACGTCTGCGGTAAATTCGGAATCTGCTACTCGTCCACGGAACAGTTCCACCACGTCATCGAGGTAGTCGATGACGGGCCTGTGTGCTGGGAGGCTGACATCCAATTGATGGTCTTGCCAAAACACACTTAATCTCACAAACATCGCAGACATAGTAGTAATGATTACATGGATTGTCGTGTGGCACGTGGCTGGGTGCCCTAGTAATGCGCCTAGCGGCCGATTGTCCTGTTGATCCCCGATACGTGCGTAGAGAGTTTTTGCTGAAGTAATGTCCACCAAGATTATTCACCGTCCGGCTCGCGCGAATCGAGCGATAGTGCCACAAGGGCCGTTGGAGTTGGCCCAGATTCCAACGATCCGTTCCAATGGCGCGGCGGCGAATGCGGTGACGTTCCTGCTTCCAGTTATTGGTGGCATGGGCATGGTGCTCATGATGATGTCGTCCGGCAACCCTATCCGCATGGCCATTGGCTCGGTGATGTTCGTGATGGTGATTGTCAGCGCGCTGGTGATGTTCGCGCGTTCGCGCACGGGCAAGCGCAAAGAGGCCGAAACAGCCCGCGTTCGTTTCTTGGAGCACCTGAAGGAAATGGAGGCGAAGGCAAAAGACAAGGCAACTGAGCAACAAAAGGTCGCAGCAATGCGCAGCCCCGAGCCAGGCGCGCTGCAGGATGCCATTCGAAATCCCTTCCGTCTGTGGGAGCGGCGCCGTAGTGACGAAGATGTTTTGGTCACCCGCATCGGATCAGGAACGTGCCAGCTGGCGTGCGGCATCAAGGTGAAAGAGGCCACGGACCCTTTGGCCATTCCGGAGCCGATCTCCCAGGCGCACGCAGAACGCATGCTGAAGCGCACTCAAACCGTGGAAAATACTCCCATCGCCATTCCAGCCCGTGGTGTGGTCAGTTTGGTGGGCTCTCCACAGCTGACCACGGAGGCTCTGCGCACGATTGTCACCCAAGCTGCGGTATTCCATGCTCCTGACGATGTGCGTTTCCACTTTGCATTGCCGTTGGCTGATCATGCGGATACGGCAGATTGGGCGCTGTGGCTTCCTCACGTCTTGAGTGAGGACGAGTTTGATGGGCCTTTGGGCAAGCGCCAGGTAAGCCACGATGAAACTTCCGCCCAATCGTTGCTCCAGGAGGTAGAGCGCCGCAATGACGAGTTGAAGGAGCGCGCCCGGTACCAAATGAAGTCTCTGGAGGAGCCGTTCATTGTGGTGGTGCTGGACATGGATTCCGAGCATGGGCGCTGGTTGGAGGGCCAGTTGTCTCAGGTGTTGAGCCTGGAAAAGGCCCGTATTGCTGTGCTGGCCACGTCTCTGCGTCAACAGGACGAGCCGAGCCACGTAGACGTCCGTGTGAGCATTGAAGACTCCCGCGAATTCCAGGTTCAGCTGATTGACCGTGGCGAGGTGCGCGAACCCAAACCTGGCGAGGATGGCTTTGTAGAGCGCATGCTGTACGGAGGCTTTCGTGGCCGGTTGGATCAGGTCTCCCCTGCCTTAGCGGAGTCCGTGGCGCGTTCGCTTTCACCTCTGCGCTTGGTGGAGGATGCCACGCCGGACGCTCCGCTTGAACAGACCATCGGCCTGGATGCGATGCTGGGCATTGATGACTTTGCTACCTACGACATTGCCCACCAATGGAG
This sequence comes from Corynebacterium sp. LK28, assembly GCF_014335105.1. Lineage (NCBI taxonomy): Bacteria > Bacillati > Actinomycetota > Actinomycetes > Mycobacteriales > Corynebacteriaceae > Corynebacterium > Corynebacterium sp. LK28. The sequence continues at coordinate 3,146 of NZ_PDGZ01000016.1, forward strand.
TCCGGGTGGCGCGGACGAGTTCTTGAAAGTGCCTTTTGGAATTGACGCCGAGGCGCAACCGATCTACCTAGATATCAAGGAATCCGCGAAGTCCGGAATGGGTCCACACGGCCTATGCGTGGGCGCGACCGGTTCTGGTAAGTCTGAGGTGCTGCGCACCATCGTCTTGGCTCAGGTAATCAATCATCATCCCGATCAGCTGTCGCTGGTTTTGGTGGACTTTAAGGGTGGCGCGACGTTTGCCGGCTTGGAGCCACTCCCCCACACGGCCGCGGTGGTGGATAACTTGGCGGACGAGGCGGGCTTGGTGGATCGCCTGCATGATTCGATTTTGGGCGAGATTCAGCGCCGCCAGCATGTTCTGCAAAAGGCTGGCAACTTGGCCAATGTTGCAGAATACAACGCCATCCGTCAAAAGCAGATCGACCAGGATGGCTCGACCACCATGGATCCTTTACCTGTCCTGTTTGTGGTGATTGATGAGTTTGGTGAACTTCTGGCAGCCAAGCCGGAATTTATCGAATTGTTTGTGCAGATCGGGCGCATCGGCCGTTCCATTGGCGTGCACCTTCTCTTGGCTTCTCAGCGTTTGGAGGAAGGCCGCCTGCGCGGCCTGGAATCTTACCTGTCCTACCGCATTGGCCTGCGTACGTTTTCCGCGTCCGAATCCCGCACGGCCATTGGTTCCACGGCAGCCCACGAGCTTCCTCCTATTCCAGGTTCGGGCTATTTGAAGGTGGATCCGGATATCTTTGACCGCTTTAAGGCCGCTTATGTGTCGGGACCGTACACGTCCTCCGCATCCCAGGAAGAGCGCGAGCTTCCACCGGTTCCGATGCCTCTGGAGCTAGAGAATACGACGGAAAGCTGGCTGCAGCAGCGTGTTGAGGCACACCAGCTTTCGCTGGCTACGAATGCCAAGAAGACGGCGAACATCCAGCCGGCGGTAGAACCAACTACGACGTTGGAGCTGGTTGTATCCCGCTTGATCCCCGCTGCGGAACCTACCCGCCAGATTTGGCTTCCTCCGGTTCCTGACAGGATCGATCTTGGCTCGGCGTTGGGCCAGGTAGAGCTCACATCTGACCGTGGCATGCGTGCTCAGCGCACCGGTCAATTGCAGATTCCACTGGGGCTGAAGGATAAGCCTTTGGAGCAGTGGCAGGGCCCACTTGTTGTCGATTTGGCGGGCTCGCAGGGCAATGTCGCAATCATGGGCGCTCCCCAATCGGGCAAGACGACAACGGTGAAGTCTCTGGTTCTGGCCACTGCTCTGACGCACACTCCTGCGGAAGTGTCCATGTACATCGCGGACTTGAACGGTTCGGCGTTCACCGCGTTTGCGGAGCTTCCCCATGTTGGTGATGTGGCTACTCGTTTTGATGAGGATAAGCTGCGCCGCATGTTTTCTGAGATGCTGCAGTTCCTCGCGGACCGTGAGCGCATCTTTGCCGAGCATCGCTTGTCCAGCGTGGAAGATATGCGTCGTGCACATGCGGCGGGCCGTCTTCCGGAGCTGCCCAGCGCCGATGTCTTCCTCATTATCGATGGCTGGGCCACTCTTCGTCATGACTTTGAGGATCTGGCAGAGCAGGCTCAGAACCTGGCTGCCCGCGGCCTGGGTTATGGCGTACACGTGGTGTTTGCAACGGGACGCTGGGCAGATTTCCGACTGCAGCTGCAGGCTGTAATTGGCACAAAGCTGGAACATCGCCTGAATGACCCTCTGGATTCCTCGATCGGGAAGAAGCCGCAAGAGCAGTTGGCAGGTCAGCCGACGGGTCGCATTTTGTCGGCAGACAAGCTGTTTTCCCATGTGGCAAGCCCTGTGCTGGACCAGCCGGATGTGGTTCGGGAGCAGTCCACGCAGGCACTGATCTCCGCGATTGCTCAAGCTAGCCCCTTTAAGTCTGCGCCTGCTGTACGCATGTTGCCGGAGAAGGTAATGCTGCAGGATCTGATTGATGCCAGCGGCGGTCAGCCTGCTGTGGTGGCATTGGCGGAATCAACGTTGCAGCCCGTGCGCTTCGATTTGGATGGTGCTCAGCGCCATGTGTTCATCGTGGGTGAGCATGCGTCAGGAAAGACGACGGCGCTTCGCGCGTTGATGTCGGAGGCAATTCGTGGCAAGCAGCCGGGCCAGGTGATGTTTGGTATTTTCGACGCCCGCCGTACCTTGCTTGGCGAGTGTCCTGAGGAGTTCCTGGGTGAGTACGCTGGCACAAAGTCCGCGGCGGAGCTGTTGGCGAAAGGTATCGCCAAGGAGTTGGAGAGGCGTTTGCCCCCTGCGGATGTAACGCAGGAGCAATTGCGCAATCGGTCGTGGTGGCAAGGCCCCGAAATCTACATTGTGGTAGATGATTTTGAGCAGTTCGAGGGAACCAATAACCCGCTCCGACCACTGGTTCCCTTCCTGTCCCATGGCGCAGATATTGGTCTTCATGTGTGGATTGCTCGCCGCGCGGCTGGTGTGTCGAGAGCCACGTATGACACGTTCGCGCAAGGCATCCGGGACAACGGTGCTAATGGTTTGCTACTAAGCGGAGAAAAGCAAGAGGGCGCTGTGTGGCCGAAGGTGTACCTGCAGCAGCTACCGACTGGCCGTGCACAGTGGGTACGTGGCCCGGGCCGTGTGGAGTTGGTTCAGCTTGGTTTCCGCTCCCCCAATTAGAGGGCACTATAGGTAAGCCTAAGGCAAACCGCACCTTACACGCGCCTCATTTTTATATAAGGGTTCGCGCCCCAGCCAACCCAAACCCTTATCTATACATACCCAAACCGTGCCGCCATACCTGCAGATTTCCCATCGCTCAGGATTCTCTAATTTAAGGCCCCGTCTTTCCTTTTAATTGAAAATTGCAATGCGATCTCAAGGCTCAACTGGCATCCTCGAAGAGGTATTCAAGATTGATGGTGCAATTGAGTGAGTTAAGAAGGAGAAAGGCTTTATGGCCAATTCGGTCACCTCGCCTGTGCGGTTCCACCCGGATGCCCCACGTCCACGGTTCCTATGGCAAGCCTCCCTACCCACCAATTGGGTTCGCATTGACACTCACCCAGAAGCGTCACCACACCGTTTGTCCCAGATCGCGGAGAATTACATTCCTGGCCACCGCTTAAAGCGAGCCGAACAAAAGCTAGTGCTTCAGCAGCTCGAGCAGCTGGTTAAAGCCGCCCGCGATGGAAACATTCTTCTAACCCTGATCCTCCCCGGCTTATCGGAAGATGGACAGGCAACGTCGGCCACACTGTTGTTGCGCTGGTACGACAGCTCCCCTGAGTTTGCTAGCCTGCGCACCGTGGAGCAGGCATTCTCTACCAAGGACGCGACCACACAGCAGTGCACATCCCCCAAGGGAACGGCCTATCTGTACTCATCCAACACCACTCAGTCCGGTCCAATATCTCAGCGGCGCACGACATTCCACCACCAGGCGTTTCTTCCCATTCCCTCCACCACATGGACGTTGGTCATTTCTGGATCGGCTCCAGATGAGGAGACTGGTGAGTTGCTGGGCAATATCGTGAAGCGTGTGGCCAACAGCGTTCAGGCCCATCCAGAGACGTTGGGTGAGACGTTTGAAGGTTTGGATCTACTCGATTCGAACTTCTTCGCTGGCAGCCAGGAAGCTTTGCAGGAACAGGAGTAAGGCATGTCTGATTACATTCAAGTACCTCTGCAATCTCTGCGTGATATTGCAAACAATCTCGCCGGTATGAAGGCCGATCTGGAAGGCGATAAGAAGGGCGCCGACCTTCTGTCCGGTGTGGATTCCATCCACGGCCACAAGATCCAGCAAGCGGTGGCCGAATATTTCGGCGAATGGGATGGCCCACGCAACCGCCTTCTGGAAAACGTCGGGAAGCTAGGCGATGTGTCGGGCAAGATCGCCGACGTCACTCAGCAATATGATGACGAATCCGCAAAAGGTTTTAACCAGTTTGCCGCCAAGCTCAAGGGAAAGGAATAGCACATGTCTGGCGCTACGTATTATGCGTTCCGCGATTCGGCGGCAGATTCCACAAAGGGCGATATCAACACGGTGATGAACGATATCGCAAATACCTTGGACGATATCGACAACTCAATTGAAGATCTTCGTGGAGGTTGGGAGGCTACTGAGGCCGATGCGTACTACGAGATCATCACCAAGTGGAAAGATGGCGCCACCAATCTGAAGGACGTCCTCAAGGACGTCCAAGATGCCTTACAAAACATGAAAGATGGCAATACACAGCTTCGCCAAGGAATTGCCAAAGTGCTCGATGAAACCAGTTAGCTCAGTTAGCTAATGTCACGCGCGGGGTGCATGCGGGTGAAGGTCGGAAATCTTCTCTCGCGCTTGTTCTTCCAGCACCGATCTAACTGCGCGCCAACCTTTACAAGTTTTCACCACTATTAACGAGCCCGTGTTGTCGGACTCGCACAAGGAGTAATCATGGGTAGCGAACACCTTTCCGTTGAACACAGTGCCGTTTCTGGTCACGTCTCTTCTCTGCAGACCAACCACCAGCACCTGATGGACCAGTCTTCTAAGTTCTTGGATGCTTTGGAGCCGTTGAAGGGATCCTGGAAGGGCTCCTCTGTTGGAGCTTGGGACAATATGACTCAGGCATGGTCGGACAACATGGATCAGGTTAAACAGGCTCTGGAGGAGCTGACTGGTCGCGTCGATGAAGCTGGCAAGTCCTACCAGTCTGGTGAGGAAGAGCAGACCAGCGCGCTACAGCAAAAGTTCGCCGGCATGAATTTCCAGCAGGGCAACATTCTCTAACCAACCACCGTCACCACATCTTTAATCGTTGAAAGGATAACGTCCCAAATGGCTGTGTATGCGTACAACAATTCCGATGCTGAGTCCACTTCTGGCGATCTCAATGGCGTAATGAACCAGATCGAGTCCACCCTGTCGGAGATGGATTCTGATATCCGCAAGCTGGCTTCCAGCTGGGAAGGCTCCGAGCAGGAGGAATATTCCCAGGTTCACGGTAAGTGGTCTTCCGCTGCACATAACCTGAAGGAAATTCTGGGCCAGATTCGTGGCGCGCTGGATGAAAACACCCAGTCCGTCGCTGAGACTCGTGGCCGCGCTTCCCAAGCTATCGCTGGTTCCTAAGAGGGCTAGGTTCTCTAGCCCTCTCCTTCGATTTCCCCTTCGTTTCTTCATCTGACCAAAGACCAGAGGATCTTAGCCCGCCATGCCAGAACTATTGCTCGCCCCGTTCTTCGTCTACAAAGGTAAGAACTTCCACATTGGTGGAAACGTTGGAGCCGTTGGGGAAACTGCGCGTCGCTATACTACTTTCGGCAATCAAGCAACGACCGCAGCCTCAGCAATGCGGTCTATCAACGACGGCGGGTTCGAGGGCTCCGAGGGTGACCGATACAAAGAACTTCTGAACGCTGATTTCCCTAGTCATCTGGATATCACTGGCGAGTCTCACTCAGGCGTTGGCCGCGCCATTCGTCTTTATAAGTTTGCGCTGCAAACTGCGCAAAGAGACATGGGAGCTCTTGAAGTGCCAGCTCGGGCTACCCACTCTAACTATCAGGCCGCTGTTACCGCCTTGAACACGGCTGAGGTCAACGCCGCCCGCGCGCGATTAGCAGCGACGGCTGCGACCGCCACAGCCGTAAGCACATCAATGATTCCAGGTGTGGGTGCCGCGACTGCCGCCGCAGCCGCTTCTGCAGAGGCTGATTCGAAGACGGCTCAGGCTGCTCTGAAAGCAGCACGCCTCCACTTTGAGGAAGTCAAAACTGCTTGGCTGGGTCACATTTCAACCTCTGATGCCATTAAGACCACTTTGGGCGAAGAGGTTGATTCCGCCGTAGGTATTATCGCAGCCCAGGCTAAAGCGGACTTTGACGATAATCCGAACTGGCTGGAGCGCGCATGGCAGAAGACCAAGGATTGGGTGTCTGATCATGCTGACGTTCTCGCCGCTATTTCTGACATCATGCAGATTGTCGGTTCCGTGTTGCTTCTTGTTCCTGGTCTTCAGGCAATCGGCGCTGGCCTGTTGATTGCTGGCATTGGGCTGAAGGCTTTGCTTGCTGCCACGGGCAATGCGTCGTGGGGTGAAGTACTTTTCGACGTAGCGACATCGTTGCCGTTTGCCGGTATAGCCAAACTTGCGAAAGCAGGAAAGCTTGGCAACACCGTTGCCAAGGCAACTCACGGCATGGGCAAGGCAGCGTCCGCTGTTAAAGCAGCTGCATCGAAGGCTGGTAAGGGGCCTGTTAATCAGCTATCTCGAGGCTTTAACAAAAAGTGTGCAGGCGATCCAATCGACATGGCGACAGGCGACATGGTCGATTTCACTCAAGACATCAACATCCCTGGCATCTTGCCGCTGATCATCGACCGAAACGCTAATTCTGCGCACGAGTTGGGACGAGCTTTGGGCTCGAGGTGGGTCTCGCGCATGGATGTGCATATCGAGATCCTCGATGAGGAAGTCCTCATGGTCTCCCCCGATGGTGCACTGTTGACGTTCCCGCCAGCCCCAATGGACGGATCCGAGGTCCGCGCGGACGGCCGCGCGTGGCTGCTTTCGTTTGCAGATGGCGCTTACCGCGTGCGCAATGTCGCAGAGGGAATCACCTACGTATTTTCTGTTTCTGGTGACGGGAGCTACGTCACCACATCGGGTGTGGAGGACCGCTCCCCTGCAGCTGGTGGACACTCGGCTGGCGCAGGGTTGCGCACTGGTTCTTTCGCCGCTGATCTTGGTCTGGGCTTCACCGTTGGCGTGACGGCATTGGTTCATCACACGGGCGCAGCCATTACGTACTCCTGGGATCAGGCCACTGGCCAGATGCGGGATATCACGCGCACCGATGGAACTCACTTGTCTTTGGTTTGGGATCACGCTACGAATCGTGTGGCTTCCATCTGGGTTGATAACCAGCAGACCCACCCTGACGAAGCCCCTCAGCGGCTGATCTCTTATGAATACGACGCTGCAGGTCAACTCATTCGCGTGGTGAATTCCCATGCTGGTGTGCTGAGCTACTTCTATGATGAGCAAGGCCGTATTTCTGGTTGGCGTGACCGGAATGGTGCTGCGTATCACTACCGCTACGATGACTACGGCCGTGTTACCGCCCAAGTCGGCACCGGTGGCATGGTCCCCAACATCCTCTACTGGGGCGACGACACCGGCGACGACGCACCCATCGGTGGAACCGTCTGCGTGCTCATCGAAACCGCCGGCGACTTCACCGGCGACCCTCTGGAACTCGGCGACAGCGTCGTTGACACTTACCTCGACCGCCTCCACAACCTCCCCCTCTACCAAGCCCTCCTCAACGGCGGGCTAGACGAAGCAGGCCTGACCGGCCGCGGTCGCACCACCAACCGCGACACCACCAACTGGACCGTCCCCACCGACTGGCTGACCGACGACCTCCTCGGCGACATCCGCCCCACCGTCTACCGCGCCACCGCCTCAGGCGACGTCTGGCGCATCATCAGCCCCGAAGGTGGCATCCAGGACACCACCTACACCGACCATCACCTACCTGCCACCGTTACCAACGCGGCTGGTGCTACCACCTGCTACACCTACGACGACAACGACCTCATCGTCGACACCACCTACCCTGATGGCACCACCACAACCATCGAACCCGGCACCTGGGGCATGCCCGTACGCATCACCGGCCGCGACGGACACACCACCGATTACCAAGTCGATGCTTTCGGCATGACCACCGCGGTCACCACTGCCGACGGAGCCACCACCAGCTACACCTATGACCTGCGCCCCACCGGCATCGTCCCTGCAACCATCACCAACCCCGATGGGGCGACCACCCACATCGACTGCGATAACGCCGGCCGCACCATCGCCATCACCGACCCCGCCGGCCGACGCACCAGCCACACCCTCAACGTACGAGGCCTTATCACCGACACCCTCGACCCCGACGGCAACACCACCCGTATCGACTACACCCCCGAAGGCTGGCCCACCACACTCACCCACCCTGATGGCACCACCCTCACCGCCACCTACGACGGCGAAGGCAACCAACTATCGTCAACGAATGAAATGGGTGCGACGACCACAACCACCTACACCGTCTTCGACAAACCCATTACCACCACCGACGCCACCGGTGCGACCACCCACATCACCTACAACACCCAAATGCAACCCGTGGCCATCACCAACGCCGACGGCCACACCTGGACCTACTCCTACAACCTCGACGGGGACATCACCCAACAAACCGACTACAACGGTATCGTCACCACCAACACCACCAGCCCCGACGGGCTCATCACCGATGTCACCACCCCAGCGGGAACAACCACCACCACCTACAACCAGTTGGGACACCCCACCAGCATTGATGATGCGTCCGGGACCACACTGTTTGACTACGATCCCTTCGGTCGCCTGACCAGCATCACCAACCCGGCTGCCACCATCACCTACACCCGCGATACCTACGGCCGAGCCATTAGTGAAACCACACGCCTGGCCAGTGGTGAAGAAACCCGTCACGCACTAGAGCTCTCCTCCACGGGCATGGTCACCGGCGAACAGCTCACCCTACCTGTTGCTGGCACCATCACCACCGGCTACGGACGCAATGCTGCTGGGGAGATCACCAGCAGCACCATCACCCACCGCACCACCGCCACCACCGACGGTTCAGCCCTACGCCTACCTACCGGTGACGCTGACACTGGCCGCCTGCTTGCCGAGCTGACCTACACCACCAACACCCGCGGCCACCGCGCCACCACCGCCATCGACAACCTGGTACGCACCCAACACACCGATGTTCGGGGGCGCATCACCGGTGATCACACCAGCCTGCTCGACCACACCACCACCGGCGGACTTGCCCCTGTTGCTGGTCGTGACTTCACCTGGCGAGCAGACTCCACCCTCACCGCCATCACCGACCAGCTGCGTGGCACCACCAGCTTCACCGTCGACGCTATCGGCCGTGCTACCAGTGCGACCCGCACACCCCAACCAACCAACACCAACCCCAGTGACCGGGGCTCCACCCCACCGCACACCACGACACACACCCCTGCACGAGCAGGCACTCCAGCACAATCAGGCTCTGCCACCGGGGTTTCCGCCCAGGAGAACTACTCCTTCACCCCGGCAGGGGTGCTGGCCTCTACCGCTGACGGGGTCATCGACTACCACAACACACTGCCGGTCAAAGTCGGCCGGACTACCTACACCTACGACGCTGCAGGACGTATCACCCGCACCGTGACCAAACGCCTGGGCAAAAAACCACTAGTTCATCACTTCTTCTACGCCACCGGTGAACAACCCGTCGGCTTTAGCTCAAGTGATGCTCCCGGTGTTGGCTATCGCTACACCTACGATGGTCTCGGCCGACGTGTAGCCAAAGACACCGTCAACACCACCACCGGTGAAGTTATCCACCGTGACGTGTTCACCCACACTGGTAACCAACTAGCAGCCGTCACCACCACCGTCGACACCACCGATCCAGCGCGTGTGGGTGAAGGCTACGTGTGGACTACTGATCCTGCCACTGGTGAGACACACGGCCAGATCGCACTAACCAGTAACACCAGTGGCACCACATATGGCACCACAGGTAGCACCGGTGAGTATTCACACACCACGGGCGCCCCCTATGCAGAACCGGTTAACCCTGCCGCTGGTTGGTCCCAGTCTAGGGTTGATGCGACGTTCTACGCCCTAGTGTGTGATCTGACAGGTGGACCACAGGAACTGATTAACACCACCACCGGTGTCATAGAGGGACACACCACCCAAACGTTGTATGGCAAGCGTACGTGGTCTGGTCGGTGTACCAGCCCGTTGTTGTTTGCCGGGCAATACGAGGATGCTGAATCCGGGTGGGCGTACAACCGCTTCCGCTACTACAACCCCACCCTGGGCGCCTATAACGCCCAAGACCCACTCGGACTCGCCCCACGCCTCGCCTCAGCACAAGGGTATGTCGACCACGCAGCACACTGGGTCGACGTGCTCGGGCTCAAGGGTTGCTGGGTTAACGCAAACAGGGTTAAAGACCACTACGTGTACCGTTACGTTAATGGAGGAAAAACTACATATGTAGGAATAACCAAGCATCCTAGGATGAGGGCAATCCAGCACGCAATAACACACCCAATCACACGGCCTAAAGGTGGAATGATTATTCTTAATGAAAAAAACCTGTTAGGAAAATACGAAGCGCGTGGTGTCGAACAGCACCTCATCGAACGCTTAAGAATGTCAAATCCTCCAAAAGTCACACAAGCCGAATATAAAGATCTCGGACTAGAGAATGGTGTGCTCGAAAACAAAATAAATAGCATGAGCAAGAACCATAGGTTCTACGATCAGGGAACTAAATTCGGAAAAGAATGGATAGAAAATAATTATCAACATATAAAATAAGGAGTTAACTTGTTAAAATTTTCTTTAGACAGTCCCAAAGGCAGCCGTCCTAAAGCTGGGCAGCTCTACCTGATGAAAACCACTCTCGGTTACATCCCTGTTGGCGTCACCTCTACCGAAGCATTCTTCGGCGCGGCTGCAATGGTCCACCCTTATCGCGCGCTCATCAGCGACCCATCCGATACATCATGGTTTCCGCTCGTCGAAAAGAACGAACTGCTTATTCCACCACTCCGCATCCCTAAACCCGACTTTAGAAAGGGTGGACCGTTCTACAGAGTTACGGCAAAAACTCACCCTGATCCTGTCCCTTTTGATAGATATTTTCATTACGTAGACGCTATTTTCTGGTCACCAGAGGAACAAGCATTCGTCCCCGTAACAAGAGAAAATGAGTGGGTGCCGAAGGAAAGACGGATCCTTGAGTACATAATCCACGATTCCAACCCAACGCAAGGTGGGAGGGTTGATGAGGCTCCAGACGGTACTTACTTTATGACCGTTGTCGTAGGCGGCTATCGTGAAATCGAATATGCTCTTGAAGATGCACTCGCCTACTACGGACTAATCGACACCCCGCGCCCCGCACACCCCGACTTCACCGACAACCAGGAACACGACACAATGCCAACCAACACACAGCAGGAAGACCAACCACTCTTCCACCTCGCAGAAATCGACAGTATGACTACCCTGTTTGCCGCCATGGATACCCTGCCCAAGGAAGCAGTCGGCGTCATCGAACAAGCAGGACACACACCCAACGGCTACTTCCTCGACAACCTCACCAAGTACCTACTCCGACAAGCAAACATCACCACCGACGGGATCGAGTTCGACAGCGAAGCAGGCATGTTCAGCCTCATCGGCACCACCGAAACCCTGGAGCCACTCCACACCCAACTCACTGATCTGTTCAACAACACCAACGACCTACAACGAACACTCAACCAAGCTGAAGCGGCAGGAACAGACTTCGACGACTAACAGAAAAGCTTTTGTCCTGACACACTAGAAACCAGCCAGCCGGCTGGAATGGTGCTGCGTATCACTACCGCTACGATGACCACGGCCGTGTCACCGCCCAAGTCGGCACCGGTGGTATGTTCTCCAACATCCTCTACTGGGGCGACTACGTACCTGTCGAGCGGCAGCCACTTGCCAAATACAGGGAATACGCCGAGTCTTTTAGCCAGCAAAGCGGCGCCTAGCTTGGCCGCAGCACTGTGCCAGATGTAATAGCCACTGCCGATTGGTACACTCCCTAAAAATGGACTTCAAAGACTTCAAAAAAGCACTAACCGAAGCCGCTAATTCCCACTTCTCCCGCATCGGACGGAAAATGCTGTGGGCATACGAAACCGGCGAATTAGCTTTCTTGATTAAGTTTGAAAAAGATCCCGAGCGCCCGACCTACGCAATAAGAATTTTCTATAGCCACCAAGATTGGATTACTAGAGAACGGACACAGCTACTCTGCGGAGCGGGAATAGGAATCAGACAACTGGTAGAAAAAGATCAGTTAAACCTTCAAATTGATTACCCCGGTACACACGAAAATTTCTACTCGATCTTTTTCAACAGTTACCTTGGAAATACTGACTATGAAGTTCGAACTTTGATTGGTAATCCTGAGCTCAAAGACCTTGAGAAAAGACGTACTGATTTCGACGAGTTTTTCACAGTGCTCAAGGCCAGTTTTGACAACGTATCAAACCTACAGACGATAGCCGCAAGAGCAGGAGTCACGGTTCCAGATTTTTGGACAAAGGTCGCGCAGCGAATGGAGGACTGCCAACAATGAGCGCTGAACGAATTATCATCAACCTTCCACCCGCATCAGTCGCCCCATACGAGGTATACGACTACGTGAGCTTTGCCAGCCAGCAAGAAGTACATGCCTCGCCACAGACGCTTCAGCTCCAGCAGCACCTCACGAAGATATTGGCTCCGCACGACCTTCCCGTAGAACTGGTTGGGGATAACTGTATAGGCATTAGTGACTACGACGAGCATATCCCCCAGATACTTCAGTTTATCAGCCCGTTGCTGTCTCGATACCCTACTCTTACGATCCTTGAATTCTCAGAATTTGTTTGGACCTTTGGCGACGAAAATACAAACTTCTCGACGGAAACATCGGAATACAGCGCCCCGTGGGCAAGTCTGCGCGGTCTACCGTCCTGGATTGAATTAATTACCACCAACGCTTGCACAATGGCTGAACTGAACTTAGGAAACGATCCGCGGGACTTCCTGATCATCACCAACGCCACCAAACACCAGCATTACATGCAGTGCTACTACAGCCCCGTCGACCGCACCTACCGGGTTGAGATCCGCCTTGGCGATGCCCAGCACCATTACTGGCACACGACCCCCGAAACTAGCACCGTCATCCACGAACTCACCACTTGGATAACCACCGGTACCCATTCAACACACGGATGGCAGAAGCTAAACATCACCTAAAAGCCACAAGCACTGTCAAGCCACCGACGGGGCAATCGACTACCACAACACCCTGCCGGTCAAAGTCGGCCGGACTACCTACACCTACGATGATGCAGGCCGTATCACCCGCACCGTGACCAAACGCCTCGGCAAAAAGCCACTAGTCCATCACTTCTACTACGCCACCGGTGAACAACCCATCGGCTTTACCTCAAGTGATGCTCCCGGAGTTGGCTACCGCTACACCTACGATGGTCTCGGCCGACGTGTAGCCAAAGACACCATCAACACCACCACCGGAGAAGTCACCCACCGTGACGTGTTCACCCACACCGGTAACCAACTAGCAGCCGTCACCACCACCGTGGATAACGATCCGGCACGTGTGGGTGAAGGTTTTGTGTGGACTACTGATCCTGCCACTGGTGAGACACACGGCCAGATCGCACTAACCAATGGCGCCAACGCCACTCCGGTGAACCCTGCCGCTGGTTGGTCCCAGGCTAGGGTTGATGCGACGTTCTACGCCCTGGTGTGCGACCTAGCCGGAGCACCACAGGAACTGATCAACACCACCACCGGTGCCATCGAGGGACACACCACCCAAACCCTCTACGGCACACGCACGTGGGCGGGTCGGTGCACCAGCCCGTTGTTGTTTGCCGGTCAGTACGAGGATGCTGAATCCGGGTGGGCCTACAACCGCTTCCGCTACTACAACCCCACCCTGGGCGCCTACAACACCCAAGACCCACTCGGACTCGCCCCACGACTCGCCTCAGCACAAGGGTATGTCGACCACGCAGCATTCTGGGTAGATGTATTTGGGCTTATGGCCTTTAACAAGGCAACCTGGAATGAGCAAAAGGGCATCTAGGAAGGAATCAATTCCAACGCTACGAGCAAGAACGCCGCAATGCTGCGAGAGAATATGATTGCAAAAGGACACTCACCTTTACGGAGTGACGAAGCGCACCATATGGTCCCAGCTCGATTAAACCGAGGTGATGCACCAGCGTTAAGAAGCTTGTTTGCCAAACATGATGTAAGTTTGAATGATGCGGCTAATGGCGAGTTTCTACCTAAGACGAAGACTGCCGGTGACATGAGGTTGGGCAATCATGGAAGTGGAGTTCATTCCAACCGAGAATACGCGGCAATGTACCAACGCCTTAAGGATTCGAGCACTCGAGACGAGTTCTTGTCTAAACTGCATGAAATTAGGGATTCCCGACAATCTGGACTTCTGTTGTACGAGCTCTAATTGTTCAGCTAAATGAGGAAGTGACCTATGAGAATCATTTATCCAGGTACAAACTTTTCAACCGCACGATTTGCAACCCCCTCGAACGCAATAGACCTCGACTTCAGCGCTGCATTAACTAAAGAATCCTTTCGACGAGGAACTCTAGAGGTAATTGAGGAACGTACGGAAGAAGACGGTTCTGAACTGCCCCAATTTGGGCTCACCAACTTCGACGATATGTTGATCGCGAAAAAAGAAGTAGCAGATATACTTCGTCCCAAGCTGAAAGAAAACGGTGGGGACGTTCTCGAGTGCACCGTGAAATCGCAACATGGATTTTACATTGGTTTCCGCGCTTTCAATCTATTGTCGGATACCCCAACAGCAAATATCTTCCGGCTCCTAGAATTCAACGAGAACCCTACATTGTGCGTTAGACAATTTCTATCAGTAGATTTCGCACAATGGATGAACAAAAACTTGGACTGCCGAGGACTTACATTTCGAGATGCCGAAACAGACGGAGTTCATAAACCTAGTACTAGTTTGCTTCGACGCTCGACTGATATCTAAGCATCGCGAATCTTCAAACAGGATCTGTACGTACATGCGGATTAGAGTATCTATCTGAAAGAATCCGAAACCGCGTAATACGTCGAGTCTGGTCGAAAAAAGAGCTTTTAGCAAACAGTTCGTTTAAACCAAGTACAAAGGCCCTGCAAATCAACATGTCGCTCACCGGCTACCTAACTGACAACACCATGCCAGCCAACCCACCAGTAACCACAACCGATCAATTCCTCCGGAACATCGACTCCACCACCGACGCCAACCACCACCTCAACACCACCTTGGCCTACTGCGCCGCCGAAGGCACAGAAACACTCCCCGCAACCACCACACTCTTTAACAACTCCCCCATCGCCGGCTGGCTGCTCCACGCGGTGGTCCATTACGAAAAGCTCACCGGTTCCCCACTAACCACCCACACCCTCGTGGCAGACACCACCAAGCGCTGCGCGGCGCTCGCCACAAGCACCGATGCCGATCCAGCAGAAACCGCTCTAAACCACTACGGCCTCGCGCAATTACACGCCAACTACGTCACCGACCCAGCCACCGCATTAGCGCACGCCTCTGCTTACCTCGAAATCACAGAATCACACCGCTGGTACGCGCAAGATCTTCCCATCGCAGCCGTTGTGCTCCGCTACGCCATCGAAGTCGGCACAGGCCCCATCGCTTCCCCAGCCATTGACTTAATGAAGGCATGGGAACAACGCCTCACGACCGCAGTGACCAACATCGATCCAGATTTCGCCTATACCGAAAACCAACTGCTCAATATCTGGCAGGAACAATACTCCTCATAGAGTCGTGCACAGACGGGCGAGACGACTAAGTGAAGTGCCCCGGGTCTTGGTCCTAGGCATCCGCCTCAACTTCCATTCATTCGTAGGTCGGGTTTGCTCAAAGCCCTGACTCAACCACAGCTGGCGTGCAGTAGCCCAGACTTTGGTGAAACCGTGTCTCGCTCCACCAATTGACCCATTCAAACGTCGCGAGCTCCACGTCGACAATTGAAGCGGCAGAGTACCGCGTGCCCGATATCACGTTGAACAACAAAGCCATTGTCGAGTCGAAATACAATCAATGTTTGGTGCCGCAGACCATGCACACATCATTCGACTCAGCGAAACAGAGATCAGTTCCGCACTCACAACAATGTTCTAGCAACCGACCACCACCTGCGCTAAGACATAGGATGCACCAATACCAACACTCCAGAAAGGCTACCCATGACTATTGTTAACCCCTACGAAGAAGTTCCGAACGTAAGTGAAAAAGCCAGCAACCTTATCCGCCAAGCGATACCAGACTTTTCCGGCATTGACTACCACTGGAATCTTACGATCAAAAAGAACTCGACCTTGGCTCAACGCAAGAAGGCTATCGAGCTTCTTAGGCCGTATGCCGCAGATACTTTTTCCGACCCAGCCACAAGACAATATTTCGCAATCGCTACCACCTTAGGTGCAAAAGATCTTGATGTAACCCCTATTGTCGACGAACTTGAGCAGTACCAGAACACAACCGATCCGACTGCATTGCGGATGATTGGACGAGATCAAGGCCACATGATGAATGTCGTAGCCCCCACGAACTTTGAGCAATTCAACCGATACTTACGCCTCGAAGGCGAAGCACTGATGGACGGGCAAACTTTGTTCCTCTGTGGCGCGATCAAAACCAAGGCCTTCCGCATGGCCCCAGAATTCCAATGGCTGAAAAACTCACGCTTTGCCAAGCACCCAGAATCTGTCTATGCAATGACCTTCATGGGCAAACCTGACCGAGTCAAATGGGTCAGAGAAGAAGCCCTTGCCGCGGAAGCAGCTCTCGAAGAATACTAGAAAAATCACTAACGCGAACTGGATATAATACCAGGATTGGCACTATGCCCAGCACGCTCCAATCCTGCCGCCAATTGCCTCCCCCCAACCCCAAGGTGATGGAACGTTCTACGCCCTGGTGGGTGACTTAGCAGGAGCACCACAGGAACTGATCAACACCACCACCGGAACCGTAGAAGGCCGGGCCACGCAAACCTTTTACGGCACACGCACGTGGTCTGGTCGGTGTACCAGCCCGTTGTTGTTTGTTGGTCAGTATGAGGATGCGGAATCCGGGTGGGCGTACAACCGGTTCCGCTACTACAGTCCCACCTTGGGTGCCTACAACGCCCAAGACCCCCTCGGACTTGCCCCACGACTCGCCTCAGCACAAGGGTATGTCGACCACGCAGCACACTGGGTCGACGTACTCGGGCTGATAGCATGCCAGAGAGCTGGAAAGTCAACTTATGATTCAGCGGGAAACAGAATTCATTACGAATTGCTGAAACAAGAGCAGAATGCTCACTACACACAAGGAATCCACTATAAGGACAACTTCCCAATCTTTGACGACCATGTAGCAAGCGTCACAACCACGAATCAATTTGGAATCACATCCACGAGCATTGCAGATGTAAGCCTCTTGCCAGAATATCAACAGCTATCGCAAGCAGAACGCAATAGAATCTTGGATGAAGCATTTGGCATTTCGCAAGAGTATCGCTCTGTAAACAGGTTGACTTGGCATCACCATCAGGAGACTGGAAGAATACAGCTAGCGGAAAAAGGCACACAGAGCACCCCACAAAGGTTGATTTAGCCTTTGAGCCAAGAAAGGATAAATAAATTAAACTTCCATCAGACTTTTTCTCAATTAATGGCGATCCGTTTACTGAGGAGGAAATTTCAGAATTAAAGCAAACCGTAGATTCATCTCTACCAGAAGACTATCTAGAATTTTTATCCCTTCATGGAGGCGGAGTCATTTCCGAGACCTACTCACATGTACAGCTCAGGACAAACGACTCAACTGCTCTCGAAGTTGAAGTAACCATGATTTTTGGAAACGTGACACCAATCGACATATGGGAAAATGCCATTCAACTGGACCCTACTTGGCTCCACGACTGGGGATTTTACTTTTGCGAAGCAAGCAATCCTCCCGAGGACAAGTTTTTAATCAACCTCTCCAATCAAGAGTTTTCAATCGGAAGCATACTATATGAAGACGAAGGGGGAATTTTCCAAGTATCAAAAGATTTTACATCCTTCATATCACTTCTAATCAATAGTCGAGGGAAGGCACCCAAAGCACCGCAAAAGCGATCAGAGAAGTTTGGAAATTTCTTTTTCCCAAGCAAGACTGTCAAAAATATAGAATTTCCAAATACCAATCTAGACCATTAAAAGTAGTCACAGCAACTCTATCTCCTATCGATTAATTACACCAATACATCTTGATCGATACCCTACTTGAAAGAGCACTTACCAAACCTTTTAACTAGATGTTTATATTGTAACAATAAAGCCTTTTATAAATAGCAAGCAATTCATCAATTCCCCCTCGACAGCAACACCGCCGGCGGACTGATCCCTGTTGCTGGTCGTGACTTCACCTGGCACGCAGACTCCCCCTCACTGCCATCACCGACCAACTACGCGGCACCACCAGTTTCACCGTCGATACTATTGGCCGTGCTACCAGTGCGACCCGCACACCCCAACCAACCACCACTAACCCCAGTGACCAGGGCTCCACCCCACCGCACACCACGACACACACTCCTGCACGAGCAGGCAGTGCTGCTACCAATGGGGTTCCCGCCCAGGAGAACTACTCCTTCACCCCAGCAGGTGTCCTGGCCTCCACCACCGACGGGGCAATCGACTACCACAACACCCTGCCAGTCAAAGTCGGCCGGACTACCTACACCTACGATAATGCAGGCCGTATCACCCGCACATCAACCAAACGTCTGGGTAAGAAACCGTTGGTTCATCACTTCTTCTACGCCACCGGTGAACAACCCATCGGCTTTACCTCCTCCGATGAACCAAACACCGGCTACCGCTACACCTACGATGGTCTCGGCCGACGTGTCGCCAAAGACACCATCAACACCACCACCGGAGAAGTTACCCACCGTGACGTGTTCACTCACACCGGTAACCAACTGGCAGCTGTCACCACCACCGTCGACACCGATCCGGCACGTGTGGGTGAAGGCTACGTGTGGACCACTGACCCGGCGACGGGTGAGACACACGGCCAGATCGCACTAACCAATGGCACCAGTGGCACCACCCAGACTCCGGCTAATCCTGCCGCTGGTTGGTCCCAGGCGCGGGTCGATGCGACGTTCTACGCCCTGGTGTGTGACCTAGCCGGAGCGCCTCAGGAACTGATCAACACCACCACCGGTGTCGTCGAGGGACACACCACCCAAACGTTGTACGGCAAACGCACATGGGCCGGTCGGTGTACCAGCCCGTTGTTGTTTGCAGGCCAGTATGAGGATGCGGAATCAGGGTGGGCATACAACCGCTTCCGCTACTACAACCCCACCCTGGGCGCCTACAACGCCCAAGACCCACTCGGGCTTGCCCCACGCCTCGCCTCAGCACAGGGGTATGTCGACCACGCAGCATTCTGGGTAGACATGCTTGGGCTACGTGGTAAAGAAGCACATAGCCTCGGAATGCCCAAAGTTCCTCACGACGTTTACCCTAATCGATTCACAGATGGAACCTTCAAACCTGCGATTCCTAGTTCAACGGACTCGCTAACACAGCAGATGGCCAACGACGCTGTTCTTAGAAAGGCAGGTTTAACTGCCCCTCCTCCGCTTGATCCAGCACCCAATGGGGTAGTCCGATCAATCGGTAATACACCATCACACCAAGCAGCACTGCAAGCCCGATATGAAGAACTAACGAGGACAGGAGCCACTGATATTAGGATCAATCAACAGCAAGTGAATATGCAAGGACAACATGTGGGATACAATCGACCCGACCTTCAATTCACTCAAAATGGTCAGAGATTCACAGAAGAATGGGACAGGGTTAGTTCCAATCGTGGTGAGCTTCATAGGATCAGAACTGAAGCAAATGACCCAACCGTAACCGTAATCTTGCATCAGTTCGACTAGGAGATATGTAGTGAACTTTTCTCTCCGCTTTGGCGACCCAAGCATTTTCGTGTCTGGGGACCAAGACACAGCCCTGGAAGTCTTAACTGAGTCCTTTTCGAAGGATGTTAGTTTGATTCCGGTTGATCCAGCAGACTTGGACTCCTTGACAACTGAGCCTGTCTACTACTTGAACAGCAGCGCTGGGGTCACTTCGATCAGTACAGTCAATCCCACAGTTCCCACCCTCATGGAACTAATGCGACGATTCATCGGCGCGCGCTGCAAGACAATTGGTGGTTTACTTATTCTTCCCCAAGGAGAAATCAGAAAGGGAAGCTTCGCCAACCCGACTACAGCCATGGCACTTCCCCATCCTGATAGTGGCCAACCAGAGGTTGTCTCAAACGTGCTGTGGAATGGGCGAGTCAGCCTGCAAAACAGCAAACTCAAGGGCTTCCCAGCATCCGCGAAACAATTAACGACAGACGACATCATTGGATATTTTGAAAAACTAGATATTCACATCCAATTTTCGAGTGAATTTGATAGCTCAAATAAGTTTGTGAAGGTACATTTTCCACTGTCACGTAATGACGTAGTTAGGAATGCGCTGAGCCACGATCCAAACTATTCTTCAAGACAAGGAACGGAGCAATTAACCGAAGTTTCCGCCGAATCACCAGAGTTTTCAATTCAAATCTCAGATGGTTCCACTGTGCTGAATGCATCCACCTCTGCAGAAATCCGATCGGCAATCCACATCCTAACCGCCGATGCTTACAAGGAAGGCCGTCGATTTGCATTCGACGTAACCAATGGCATTCCATCTTCTCAACGCCGAATACGCATTTCCTTTAGCCCAGAATTGGATTCTTGGAATCTAATAACCGAAGCAGATCCACAAAACCAAGAGTCAAGTTTTTCGACACGAGATAATGAAGAAGTATTTGCCTTTGTTTCAAATTGGGCACTCGAACTCTAGGCAATTTTGTTCAATCTTTCCATCCACGTCTATTCGCAACGCCTTCTACCTCTCGCTGAGATCATGTGAAATAAATGATTTACAGCTACTCGGAACACCAGTAATCCATGATCAATTCGCTGAAAAGTATCATCACGCCATCATTACCAATTGGATAAGTCAGAAACAGAAACTTATGGAAGTCTGTGATCAGGTTGCTAATACTGGAACGAGATTTCAAGTGGCTACTGCTCAAATGATGACCCAGATTATTGAGCTGGATGACTCCCACACGCAAGTAACCAACCGAGGAAACAGATTTGCATTTGAGCCAATACCAAACAGCCCTGCCATAACCGCCAGCCCTTATCTTGATTTTTATGAGCAAGCTGGCATTATCTCGGCTTGATTCAAGAGTGAGCAGATAAAAGCTTCAAGCCCTTCGCTAAGGCCGATTCTGAAACACCCTCGACAAGAGCCGGTGGTACATCGAAACATCCTCAGGATTTGTAGAAGGAACATTCCTTGAACGGCTCGTGGAATGCGCATCAACACTAGGTAGAACCACCGTATCCTGAGGCAAATCCTCCACCGATGCCCCCACCTTAACTACAGTCACCCTGTTGGACTGCGCCAACTCCGTCAGATGGTAGCCAGGCTGATACAACCAACCATTCCGATCGTGATGACGATCCGCCACCAGCAGCACATGATGAAGTGCCCCGATGTTTGTTCCTAGGCATTTGCCGTGATTTCTATTCTTGCTAGCGGCGGGTGCTGCTCCCAAAACTCGATTTCCACCTCGACAACGTCATTCCACCTGCGAGTATGGATCAGCTCGTTCTTGTAGGAGCCGTTAACGTTTTCAGCCAGAGCATTGTCATAAGAATCCCCGACAGTTTCCGGTGGAAGCGGCAATCTCGTGCTGGGCAAGACACTCGTTGTAGACAACGCTGACGTACTGCAAGCCGTGATCCGAAAGATGAATGAGACCTGTTGTATCCTCAGCACACACAATCGCCTGGTTGAGAGCTTGCAGTGGCAACGCTTCGGTGCGCATGGAATCTGATAACGCCCACCCAACGATCCGTCGCGAGTAAACATCGGTGACAAACGCGGCATACACAAAGCCATTCTTCGTGCGCACATACGTAATGTCAGACACCCACAGCTTGTTCGGGCCTTGGACTGGCGATAACCACGCGGGGCGATGAACCCACCAGCGCGGTTATTCTTCAACGTCTTACAGATAAACTCGACAGAGAAACGATTCCGGTATTCATCGATGAACCGGATCATTTCCGACGTTGTGGGTCGAGTGCCTGGCACACGGCGTGTATCAACATATTTTCCGCCAAGATACGGTCCTCGACAAGACGGACCACACGGTCCTTCGCATCCTGGTCAAACTGTCTTGGCATATTCCAGGTTTTCCCATCTACTAAAACGTAACAAAACCTGGGACACTTCAAAGCAGCGGATTGAGAACGACAGAATCCTAACCAAATTGGAAGTTTCGGTTGCACACCAAGGTGAAGCCGGTGCGGATGTCATCTATACGTTCCCAGATTCAGGAACCCAAATGTGGATGGATATGACCACAGAGAAGGCGTGGGCCAATCACTATCGCAAGTATGGTTCCGTCGAGGGAGTACCGGAGTCTATGCATAAGGCGACCTACCAGAGCGATGGTTAAAGTGGATTCATGGATTTTCGAGGAAGGGTCAAGTAACGATGACATTGGAATTGGTAAAGCGGTGGAACGGCGTCAGTTCTGAACAAAATGCACTTCTTGAGCCTTCACCATTCGGGCTCCACGAGGCACGGCAAGACTACCGTGGCTTCCAATGGCGGACTGCTTCAGTCGACGAGCGCCTTCTCCGACGACGTAACTCAGCAGCCCACATCGACCTATCTCACGCACACATCGAGCAATGGACCGCTGACAACATCGCGATCGACGACGTCGTGTGCCACGCCGGCCACCTGCCCGGTCTCCAATTCTTCCGCTCGACGCTGACAGACTGCCATTTTGCTAACTGCGACATGGCCTCAAACATCCAGAGCATCTTCGGCAAATGCACAATCCTGCACTCCACGATCGACTCCTGCACCGGCACCAACCAATGGCTAGCCGGAGCAAAACGCATCGCCGACTCAAGGTTGCTAAACCTCACCATCGCCGACATCGGCGTCCCCGAACCCAACGACGCACCCCTTATCACCAACACCACCATCACTGGAACAATCAAAAACTGCGTCATCGCCCAAACCAAAGGCGAACAACAACTCCTCGACACCGACATCAGCGGCGCCACGCT
>NZ_PDGZ01000017.1:0-15953 GCF_014335105.1 Corynebacterium sp. LK28
ACCATTGGCTGAACGCGGCTGAAATGGCTCGCTCCTAGGCAAACATTACTGCCGGGTGTGGGCGCACTTTCGCGACGAAAGCTAATATGGCAAAACAAGCATGCGTTGCTTCTGTTGATCGGCTGAGCAGGCTACCCCCGTAACTCCGAGAAGCAACCTGCCGCCGAAAGGTTCTAGTTGCGCCGAAAAGTTTATCTCTACCCGAGATATCAGTGAGCGTTCGCACTTCTCTCGAGGTGCGTTGCCCATAGGTAGTCCACAAGGGCTAGTGATGCTCCCGCTGCAAGGTTCGCATGACGTCCGGACAATCCCTTATATGAAGCTGCCTTCCCGTGCCCAATGCCGTAGCTGTTGCGTAGTTCTGCAAGCTGCCGTGCGACGCTTGCGAGGCTTCCGAGTAGTGCCTTCACAGTTTTGGGGTCGGGTACATCCTCGGCGACTTCTCGAGGATTAATCGTCAGGGCAGTTTGCGTCTTGTCAACGAGTTTCGGCAGGCTATCCTCCTTGAAGTGCTGGACGTTATGTGCTTCAAGAATTGTCTTGCAACACGATTCAATGAGTTCCTTTGCGACGCCAATGGTGGCTGTTGGGTGCGTTTTTGCTTTCTCCCACAGCAACGCGCGTTGTTCATCTAGATAATCGGTTGTAAAGCCAGTTTGCTTAAGTCGCTCGCCGATCCCTCCATCGGTGGTTTGTGCGGAGATTTCACTAAGAATCTTGTAGCAACGGTCGGCAAGACTGATCGACGTCTGATTTGCGTTTGGCCGCTGTGCTTGCTCCCATTCGTCCATGAGCGCTCTCAGCAGCTTGGCGGAGTTGGCTCGGTCCGCCGATTCCACATAGGATTGGAGAGACTTCCCTTTGGATAGCCCGAAATGCTCGACGAGCCTGATTCCGATGATCGAGTATGTGAATCGGTCGAAATCAGGTGTCGAGAAGTTCAGGACATAGCCACCTTCGTTAAGAAAATCCATAAAGGGGCGGTATTCGTGGTATTTCAGCGGCCGTGGTGTCATCGTGGCTCAGCTATCCGATCTGCCATCGAACAAAGCCTCTTCTGATTCTTCGGGCTCGAGGACGTTCGTGTTCATGATCCGCGAGCCTGCGTACATGATGTAGTCAACGTCGCTTTCGAGAGTCATTTCGTCCGCAGCGTTCGCCTTGGCTTTGACGAGTTCATCGTCAATCATGTTGTCGCCCTTGACCTCGATCAGTTGAAGACTGCCGTCAACCATTTTCGCAACGAAATCTGGATAGTAGGAGCGGATTCGCTGCGACTGCGGATCGTAGTATTGGATAGCTAGGTCTCCTTGGTTTGCGGTGAACATCCCGGTGAAGTACACGTTTTCAACGTTCTCTGATTCGATGTACTGCCAGAAGCATTCAAGCTCAGGCTTCGAGTCGAAGCAGTAGGTGTCGGCGTGGAAGCTTTTCTCCTTCTGCGTGTCACTGAGGCGGTTTGTCGCGTGCTCGACGACGAGTTCAGGCTTTGCTTTGAATTCCCAGAAGCCTTTATCTTTCGGTGCTCGAAGCAGAACAAGTTCACGGTCTTCGCTATGTATCCGCTTATGAACTTCATAGCGTGAGTGGAAGATCGCGGGCACGATGACGTCTTCGACCACCTCGTTATACATGTTCACCACCTCAAGAATTCGGCCCACTCCATCGACGGAGCTTTCGAGCATCTTTTGGATGTGGAGAGGTGACATGTTCAAGTACCGTGCCAGCTCGCCGACTAGCGTGAACAGTGAGTAAATAATTTGTTGTTTCTCGGAGGTAATGTCGACTTGCTTCACCGACGAATTTGATGTCAATGAGGTCTTCTCATACCGAACTGCCTTGTACTTTTCATACATCTCATCCCCGAGCTCCCGTAGTCCGAGAGTGAGAGGCTCATCTGAGGAGATTTCTTCGAGGTAGTACTCGTGGTAGATCTGCTTCAACGTGATCGTTCGCTCAGGTGGAAGCATGCGCACTTGGAAGATCTCACGTTCAGATCCTTGGCCTTTCTCTAAGCCGTCGAGATCCATGTTGAAGTTCTTCTCGAGTTCCGAATCGAGGATGTCGAAGTTTTCCTTCGACAAGAACACGGACGCGGTCTGCTGATCGTCTGTGATCTGACGCAGACAACGCATCGTTGCTTGAAGCACGAAAATCTTCGACTTCGGGCTCCTGAACATCGCTACACCGAACAGTGAACGACAGTTCCACCCCTCTCGTCCTTTACCAACAAGAACAAGAAACTGACGCTCGTTTCCAGCAGAGCCTGGTACGTCGAGCTCGTTGAACAGGCGGATGTCCTCGTCCTTGGTGATCTTCTCGTTTCCCACGTTGATAAGCACCTTGGAAGATTCAAGACCTAGATCGGCGATGATCCTTTCCACGGCCGGGCGTACCTCATTTTGAGCCTCGTCGATGGTGGACGCGAATATTGCCAGCTTCGGTGTCAGCCCCTCATAGGACCGCCCGCCGTACTTCTCCCAGAACTCGGTGATTGCGGTGCGAAGGAAATCTTCGGACTTCACATTCTCGAACGCTTGCGGACGGGCCTGCTTCAAGTAGCCGTTACGAATCGAATCCGACAATCCATAGGCATAGACCACCTCGGGAAGCGGCTGCCGATCAACGTATGGAGTGCCAGTGTAGTTGTAACAGCCAACGATCGAGGTTCGCTCAGCAAGAAGGTTGATGGTGTCTCGCAACGACGTTTTCTCCGCCGTCTTCGAACGCAACGACTTCTCCAGCTTTGCGCCGAACAAGTGATGAGCCTCGTCCACGTAGACTCCGAGCTGGCGAAGCCTTGTGATCTTCTGGAAGCGCTGGTTCTCCATCAACGTCGAATCATCCGTGGCCTCATCCTCACTGAGATCCCCGTACAGTCCGCCGAGAAGGCTCGAGGTCTTTGCAGCAGAAAACAGCGTTTCAGTCGGTGTGTCAGCGGTGCGCTTCTTCTTCACCACGATCTTCTGCGTATTGGAGATGATGATGTTGAAATCCGAGTCATCGAGCGTGTGAAGCGTTGTACTAGTGTCTTCAAGGAAATGAAACTTCACGTTTGCATCCAGCACGCGCGCATACTCGGGCGGAATAACCAGCGTCTTTTCAAAGGTGACGATCTCACGAAGTGATTGCAACACCGTCTTATCGGGAGCGAAAACGAGAGCGTTGTGAACGAAACGCTGATCCTTCGGATACTTCTTAGCCAGCAAGAACTCGTAGAAGATGCACGTCGCCATCAGGATCGTCTTGCCCAAACCCATGGTCAGCGCATAAATGTAGTTGGGGTATGGCTCCCGATATTTCTTCATCTGCTTAAACAGCACATCGGTTTGGATCTCAGTGGTCGCGTCAGTTAACAGCAGCTGGTCACCTTTAGTTAGCGAGTAGTACGAGCGCTCGGAAAATCTGCCTTCAAGGTTGCGCCAGTCATCGAAGATCTCGTACACCTGCTGGTTGTTCAAGAACTCCTTGATGAACACGTACATCTCGAGAGCTTCGAACTGTGGACGCCGCAGAAACGCGTCTGAACGTTCATTAGCGTCGTTGTAGGCCAAGAACTTCTTTGTCAGATCGTTGTAGCGGGAGCGAATCTTGCCTCGGTTCTGTGAGTAAAAATCCCATAAGGTTTCGTAGAAAGCGAAATCCGAGGAGAAAGATTGAGTTTTCTTCGCCATGGCCTAGTTCACCTCGATTTCGAGTGACTCAGACAGGGCATCGGTGATCTTGACCTTGATCGTGCCCGCATTAGCCGGGATGTCGTAGATTCCTGCAACAAGTTCCTTCTTGTCGGGAACATCGGTCAGGGTTGGTTCCATGACCACGCCGTCGAAGTTCCAGTCGATCATCACCGACTCAACGAGTTGCCGCCAATCGTCCACTGTCTCCGTTTGGAGCGAAAGCTTTTGCATTAAGTTCAGCGGGTAGAACGAACGAATCACCAGTTTCCCGCCCTCGCGGACAATCTCAGCCTCTGCTTCACGCTTGAGCTCGAGCTCCTTTCGATCACGTAAAATATCGACGACTTCCACGTCGATCTTGTACTCCGAGAGAGCTATTTCCAAGGAAGCTTTGAGATCGGCGTCGTGCCCCATGCACACGAGCGTGATGTGTTCGACTGGCTTTCCCGGGTTGTCAGCCTTGCGTTTCTCGTACGTTTTGTACGGAAGGTTTGCCTTGATCTCCTCCAGATCAGCCTTTGTGGCAATCCGGTTAACTGGCATGATTTTCACCATGCGCCCATCGAGCTCGCCGTCCCATACATTTGATTGCTCGAACGGCTGCACCTCAAGCGCTTCCATCAGGAGCTTCTTCGCTTCCAGCGGGTTTCGGAAGAAGTCGTAGTTATTAACGTTGTAAACCTCAAAACCAGTGAACTTCTCATTTTTCAACTCAGAATCTGAGGCAAGAAGGCTGCCTTTCTCATCACTCTCGATACCTTGGGCTACGCCAATTAGGCGTTTCGTCGTCGTCTGAACTGCTCCAAGATTGATATCCGCACCAATGAATCGCCTCCCCAGCTTCATCGCCACAGCTTGTGTAGTACCTGACCCCATGAAACAGTCGAAAACAAGGTCGCCGGGATCAGATGAGGCCCGAATCATGCGTTCAAGAAGAGCTTCGGGTTTCTGCGTGGGATAGCCTATTGTCTCAGGTTGATTTCCCCGTAGTGCGTCGATTTCCCAAAAGTCCCGCATACCCGCGAGGGTGTAATGACGACCGTCTTCGTCTTCATATATCTCTACGTTTGTAAAACCATACTTATGGCTAAGATACGACTTCTCCTTCAATGGATTGAACTTGTATGCATCAGTCTTTGAGTACAGGAGAATGGTGTCGTGTTTTCTTCCGAACCACCGCTTTGATCCTCCGCCAGTCCTATAGATCCAAACAATTTCGTTCACAAAGGAGTCTGGGCCGAAAACATCATCCAAAAGCATCCGCAAATGATGGCTCTTGTGCCAGTCGCAATGTACATAGATAGAACCCGTGTTCGAGAGGAGTTCTCGGCACAGGATGAGTCGTTCATACATGAACTGCAGGTATTCGTCGTTAGTCCAGATGTCACCGTACTGTTTTTCTTCGAAGGATGAGGAGTCGTTGGTGACGGTTTTCCCTCGCAGGCTGATCTTCTTCTTGAAGTCGGCTTTGGAGTCGAATGGTGGGTCGATGTAGATCAGGTCGACTGCTCCTCGGTACTTGCCGAGGAGGTGGCTCATGACTTGGAGATTGTCGCCCCAGTAGATCTGGTTGATCCACCCGTCATGTGCTCCGCCTTCCTGTTCCTTTCCGTAGCGTTCTTTGAGCTGTGCCGGATAGTAGACGGTGGATTCGTATGGGCGTTTGCCTGTCCATCGCAGTTCGGGGAACCCTTTGATCGTGGGTCGCTTATCGAATTCGAAGCTCTGTTGTTCGTTAATCACTGTGGGTTCTCCTTTGTTCGGAAGGTCGCTTGTGCGCAGTAGGCATTGAAGTCGCACTCGCGGCAAGTTTTGAGTGATTGGGCGGGTGTCGAGTAGTTCTTCGACAAGATTTGGTGAACGACGTGGTCGAAAGCTTGGGTGGTGCCTTCCACTGCGGTGGTGGTGTAGTTCCACGTGATTAGCGGGGATCCATCGTCTTCCCCCGTATAGTACAGGTGCATTTTCGAGACGCGTTGCCCTGTACGTTCGGCAACGAGGTGGGCATACACGTGTAGCTGGCGTCGGTAGCGTTCGAGCAGTTCGGATTCGGTGTGCAGGTCGGGTTTCTTCGTGGTTTTGAAGTCCACGATCTCCACAGTGTCATCTTCGCCTTTGATCAGGTCGATGGTGCCGTTAAGTATGTAGTCAGGCTCGACCAGGGAGATGTCGACTTCGGCTTCTTTGATCTGGTCCCAGCCGCCTTTCTGTTTCTCGGCGTAGCGCTGGACTTGTTTGAGTGCGATTCGCCTGGGGGCTTCTGCAAGGTAGACGCGTTCAGCTTTGGACAGGTGGGCGTAGTTCGCTTCAAACCAGGTGGCAATGTTGTCTTTCGTGATGAGGTGTTCTTCGCCACGCAAGGCGGCTTTGTGAATGTCTTCGATAGTTTGGTGCACGAGACGACCGAAGAGCATCGCGTTGACGCGGACGGGTTGGAAGGCCAGATCGTTGAAGAACTTGTACTGGATGGAGCAGGTTTCATAGACAGTGATGTCGCCGGTAAAGGAGAACGAGCGCTTCAAGTTCACGTCTTTAACTGTTTCGAACTCGTTGTCGCTTAGGTTCACTGCGGCTGAGTTCCACGCGGGGATCCCGTCGTACACCTGGCGGAAGTACTGGGAGGGCACGGATTTTGATTCGTCGGCGGTGAGCACGAGGAGGTTTTGTGCCCGCGAGAACGCCGTGTAGTAGAGCCGCCAAAAATCAAAAAACTTGATCGTCTCACGTGGTTCGAATGGTGGTCGGTGCCCGTGGCGTTCGATGATGTCTGTCAGGAGTTTGTCTTCTTGTTTGCGCGGCACCGAGTCGAGGGAATCAGTGAGAACGATCGGGAATTCCATGCCTTTGGACTGATGGATAGTCATGAACGATACGCAACCGGACGGTGCGTACACGGAGTCGTCTTCGTATTCGCCGATTCCGCCGTCCCACAGGAGACGGAAGTAGAGGTTGAAGAGCCGTTCGCTCATCGCGTCGATCTGGCGTTTGCCATGGAACTGTTTGGGAGACAGAAGCATCACGTTGTGCAGGTACTCGAATTTTCCAACCAGCTGCGTGAGTAGGGCGAGGTTGCGAACTGGTCGCAGGTCAGTTATTCCTGTGTCCATCGGTGTGGACAAGATGCTTCGGAAAGGTTCGAAGGCAAAGAGCTGATAGAGAAGACCAGAGAAAGTGTAGTCCGTTGGTTCAGTAAGGCCATCGTGTGCGATACCGTGTCTACGCACCCAAGCACGCAACTCGGCCGCGTCAGGTTCGGTGAGATATTCGTTGGCTCGCACGATGCAGTCGATGATGAATTTCTGGTAGTTCTCGTTGAGCCAGTGGTATTCCTCAGCATCAAATGCGGCGATGTAGTTCGGGAAGGCAAGGAGCAGGCACCCGAGTGCGAGTTGCACCTCGGCGCGTTCGAAGAACATCGCTGATCGTGGCGAGTAAACGTTTACACCGTTAGCTTCAAGATAATCAGCCAGAGCCTTGACTTTCTTGCTCTTCACTGACTTGAACAAGAACGCAATCTGGTTGTAGTCAGTTAGCTTCCCGCTTGCTTCGAGTGCCCTGATGAATTCGAGAATCTGACCGTGCCAGTTGTCGGGGTCGTCATCACCTGCAACCTTGATAACTGTCGGCGAGGCGGGCTCGTCTTGCCCGGCAGCGACGATGTTCTTGTCGAAACGATAGTCGCCCCAGTCGAACTTGAACTTCGCTCCGTCCGTGGTTTGCATCCAGTCTGTGTAGAAGTTGACGATGCCTGGTGTCGAGCGGTAATTGTTCTCGAGCTTGATCACGGTGCAGTCGCCAGCTGGGAAGTTCGCATCGAACTGGAGGATGTTTCGGATGGTTGCGCCTCTGAAACGGTAGAGGCCCTGATCGTCGTCACCGACGACACAGATATTGTTGCGAGTGTTAGCGAGCTTAAAGATGAGCTGTTCTTGGATGTAGTTGGTGTCCTGGTATTCGTCGACCATCAAGTAGCTCAAAGCTTCGTGATACTTCGCAGCAACCTCGGGTATTTGCGTCAGCATACGTAGCGCTTCGACTTGGATCCCGGCAAAGTCGAGCATGTTTTGATCTTCAAGAAGCTCGTTGTATGTGAGGTAGATGCGTGCGAGAACCTGCTCTTTTACGCTGGTGTCTGATACAAGAACCTCTGGCGTGATCAGCTCTTCGGCAAGAGCGTTGACCCAGCCGCATATTTTCTGCGCCTTGTACCATTTGCTCTTCTGTGGCAGCAGCATATCGATGTTGTCGATGGTGGAGAAGCGATGGAAGTTCTGGAATACCAGATAGGCTTGATCGAACTGATCGAGCACACGAAAACCCGTCTTCAAGCGTGTGTACTCAAGGTTTTCTTTGATGATCCTCAAAGCGAGTGAGTGGAAAGTTCCTACGTATAGATCGTTAACGTTTATGTGCAGGTCACGTTCTTCGAGGGCGTTGGAAATCCTCGTGACGAGTTCTTTAGCTGCCTTGTCGGTGAAGGTAGCGACGAAAATCGACTCCGGATCTACTTTGAGCTCGCTCAACAGATATACGACGCGATTTACGAGCGTAAACGTCTTACCGGTTCCAGGTGCCGCAATAATCAGAACCGGGCCTTCAGTCGTTTCGATTGCTTTGCGCTGACCTGGGTTCGCATGGCCGAAGTCAAAGCTGCTCATCATGGGCCTTATCCTCCTTCATCGCAACTACCGAACAGATGTCGGCAACGTCGCAGATGAGTGCGTTACAGATTCGTGCAAGGACGTTGGTGGTGACGTTGCCGTCTTTGCCAAGTTTAGCGATGGTGGGCGGTGACAGGCCTGTGGCGTGTCGTAGGTCTTCGCGGGTCATGTCGCGGTCGATGAGGAGTTTCCATAGTGGTTTGAAGGTGATGATCATGGCTGGTCGCCTCCTGCTTCGTGCTGGTCGGTTTCGAGGTTCCAGGTGAAGCCGTAGAGGGCTTCGGTGTCTTCGTCGAGGTGGATGATTTGGTTGTCAGCAACCGAATCTTCGGCTCCGGTGCCGTAAGCCTTGGTGGCGTCGAAGGAGAAGAACACCGGACCTGACCCCCGGAAAGTGGACACCTGATATCCAGCCCAGTCGGGCTGGGAAGAAATGTAATCTACCATCATGTCCAGGTACTCCGAACAGTTCAGACGCGATGCTGTGGCTCTCTATGAGAACAATGAGGACCTTTCGCTGAACGCAGCATCAGCAGAGCTCGGTATCAACCGTGCCTCGTTGCATTCTTGGATCAAGAAGTACGGCACCGGAAAGCGTGCGCGCATTAAAGCTGTGCATGATAAAGCCCAAGCGGCGAATGATTCCGAACGGATCCGCCAGCTAGAAAACGAAAACGCAAAGCTGCGCGAAGAACGCGATATCCTGCGCAAGGCCGCGAAATATTTTGCCGAAGAGACACGCTGGTAATCCGCTTCCAGTTTGTCTATGACCACCGAACCGAATACTCGGTTAAGCGGATGTGTCACGTGTTAAAGCTCCATCGCTCCTCGTTTTATAAATGGGTGCAAACCCGTGAAAATCGTAGGTTAAAGATGTGTTCCGATGCCCTTATTGGTGCAAAAATCAAGACCACTTTTGATGATGAGCACGGGCTTTATGGTGCTAAACGAATCGCTGCAAGCCTCAACAGTGATACGGATTTCGGCCCGATCAACCACAAGAAGGTCGCACGCATCATGAAATCCATGGGGCTGAAAGGCTTTACTAAGCGGCGTCGGTGTATCACCACCAGGCGCAAGCCTGGTCACCGAGTCATGCCAGATCTAGTAGGCCGTAAATTCACCGCAGACAGGCCGAACCACGTCTATGTAGGCGACATCACCTACCTGCCGTGTAAGGGCGGCAAGAACATGTACCTTGCCACGGTCATTGACGCCTACTCGCGCAAGCTCGTTGGTCATGCGATAGCTGATTACATGCGGACATCGCTGGTTATCGAGGCTCTGTCTCATGCCAGCAAAGTCCGCGGAAGCCTTAAAGGGGCAATTTTCCATTCTGATCATGGCAGTGTGTACACCTCACAGGCTTTTCAAGACCACTGCGCCCAACTTGGTGTGCGCCAATCCATGGGCGCGGTGGGAACTAGCGCCGATAATGCCCTGGCAGAGTCATTTAACGCCACCTTAAAGCGTGAAGTACTACGTGATCGGAAAGTCTTTGACAGTCCAATCAGCTGTCGCCAAGAAGTCTTTCGATGGTGCATGCGCTACAACACGCGCCGGCGACACTCGTGGTGCAATCTTGTAGCCCCTGATGTCTTTGAAGCCGAGATTTCAGCTACACTGACCAAAGCAGCATAGCTAACCCCCGACGTGTCCACTTTCCGGGGGCCAGGCCCAACCCACCAGCCCGGTTATTTTTCAACGTCTTACAGATAAACTCGACGGAGAAACTACTCCGGTATTCATCGATAAACCGGATCATTTCCGACGTTTTGGGCCTGGTTCCGACGCGAAAAAGCCGAGGCAGCTTTTAAAAGTTCATAGGTGTCGCGTAGCTGGTGATTTTCACGGCGTAGCCTAGCGTTTTCGGCGGCCAAATCTTTAGGCACAGGTTCTGGGATGTTTCCCGCACGGCGGGCAGGCTTAAGTCCATTGACGAGCTGTGTGCCATGAAACCCCCAGCTTTGGGGTTACTGCCTGGCGCGCGGCTTGCATCGACATGTTTTCCGCCAAGATGCGGTCTTCCACGAGACGGACCACACGGTCCTTGGTATCCTGGTCAAATTTCCTTGGCATATTCCAGATTTTCCCATCTACTCAAACGGAACAAAACCTGGGACACGTCACGGTTGGGTATACGTTTCTACACACGCACCACGAAAATGCGATAAGTTGGACACCGCTGCCGCTGCACTACTGGGTTGAATTAGCAATCGCAATGTTGGCAGCAACCGCTCTTGAACAACAACCACCCACGCTTGAAGGAAAAATATGCGCCCCCACGTATCAAAGAAATCAACAACAACCGTCGACGGCACAAAAATCGACAAGATTTTCCGTGATTACTTCGAGGGAAATTTCTCAGTAAACCGGCGGTATCAGAGAAAGCTAGTCTGGTCTGAAGAGCAAAAGATAAAACTGATCGATTCAATCGTAAATGAAATCCCCATTCCTCTTATTCTGTTGGCAAAATCAGATAAATTCAATGGAGCATTTGAAATTGTAGACGGACTGCAGAGGATTGATGCCATAGTCTCCTTCATTGAAAATCGATACCCATTCGAAGGTCGATACTTTGATTTGGAGTCGTGGGGGTACACAAAATTGCTGAAGGATCAGGGGATGCTTTCTCAGCGCGAACCAGTAATGGACCAGGAAATGGCTGTGCGCATCACCGAGTATCAGATTCCTATTTCCACTTACGAGAGCAGCAAGTCCAGTGCGGTTGATGAGACCTTTCAGAGAATCAATTCATCCGGTCGAAAACTTGGGATGCAAGAAGTGAGACAAGCAGGAAGTCTCACCAAAATTGCTGAGCTTGTAAGAAAAATCTCAGCTGAAACACGTGGCGATGTTTCCCGTACTTCAATCATGCCCCTTTCTGAAATGCAAGAAAATGCACTAACCTGGAAGAATGACGAAGACCAACGTGGTCTGCCTGTCGACGAAATCTATTGGATCAAAGAGAACGTACTGCGCCGCGATGACTTGCGTTCGTCTATGGATGAGCAGCTTATCCTGGATATTCTCTTGGATATCATCCTAGAGCTCAAGGAAAATTCGTCCAGCGATATTCGCAATTCGGCATACGAGGAGGGCAGTACATTAAATACGAGAATCATAAAGGAGCTTTCCAAGCGAAGCGATTTGAATAACTTGGAAAAAGACTTCGCATCAATCCTCAGCTTGATGTCAAAAATTGCACGATATCAAGATGCGAAGTCTAACTGGACAATTCACACTGGAAAGAAATCAAATAATTCTTCCAGTAGGTATTTCGAAATAGCTTTTCTCGCCTTTTACAAATTGTTGCATGAAAAGCACCTCGCGCCAGAAGACTACGAATATATCCACTCACAAACTAAGGACTACTGGGCTTCTTACAAAATCGAAAGCGGAGGAACGTGGACTGCAGCCGACAAAAGAAAAGCTGTAAATAAATTTATCGGAGCTATTCAGGGCGGCTTCGAGGAAATAAACTCAAGTTCAGCTGAAATTGCCCGCCAAGATTTGGAAAAACTCAAAATCGATTTCAAGCGCTACGCGCATGAAAACCGCTTTTTCGAACTTAAAACGGGTCTGCTGCATTATGGATCTGATGATGTAACCACAAAAATCCAGGAACGCCGTGCGTTTTTTGAAAAAATCATCAAAACAGCGTCAGCCATGGCCAACACCGAGCCCAGTAGCTCTGGCGTGATCTATATTGGGGTTTCCGACCAAGAATCTACGACTGAACATGTTTGCAAGCATGCTGACACTGAACCATTGAAATTGGGCCAATCTTCCGATGACATCTTCCATGACATCTTGGGCGTCGATCATGAGCTTGAGAGACTGGGAATGAACATTGATGAGCTGATGGAAACTCTCAGCAAGTGGATAATTGAGAGTGACAAAGTAGAGGACGAACCTTGGAAGAAAAGGCTTGCCTCGAGCCTTCGCACAATTTTGGTTCGAAATGCTGAGGGGGAGACGAGACTAATCATTGCCCTTTATCCAGAGTCTTCAAACAGCCTTGTTGTGTATGACGGTCGGTACTATGAGCGAATCGGAAGCTCAAACAGCGAGGTAAAAGAAGAGCCGATGCTCGAAGATAACCTGTGGGCACGCTATGAGCAATTCAACTATCGAAACCGATAACCATTAAATCAGAGGCCAAATGCCAAATTTGCGCGAATGGCAATTCTTCGTTGGTTTATTCGCGTATTCAAACTCGATTTGCCTGCAGCTTGTGAATAGACCCCTGGCTGAAGGGTGAAATCGATCCCGTCGCTGTCGCAATAGGAGTCAATGCGATGTTTAAGCAGTCCTAGATAGCGACGGTCACTACCTCTAGGGCGCCTGTCTGGACAGTTCGACGCATGCTTTCTTGACTGGCGTTCCTACATCTTTACGCGCACAGCTACCGATCTACCCGACCAAACAAATGAGCGTCATGGATAACTCAACAAATAGAGGAGGCTCACGGCTATTTCCCCGTGCCTGCATTCTTGCACGAACCGATAAGATCCGTCTACCAACATTAGTGGCGCAACTTGTCGAATTGTCCTTTGGAACTGACTTTGAGAGTTTTACTTTCCGTTTTGCTCACCGCACCACGCGCTGTAAGGCTTCCGCAGTTGCCTTCTGCACAAGTTTCACCAGAATTTAAATGCGGGCCGGAGTGCACCCTACAGCGTGGTGTATCAGCTACCCGGGTGAAGCCTCGTTTGGTGCGCATAAAGGCGACCATCGCGGGTGCCTTTTGAAGCGTCCTGGGTTTAGTTCCTACCTCAGCTAAGGAAGGATTGAACTATGCCTAGAAAGTATTCCGTCGAGTTCAAGGAGAAGGCGGTCCATCAGATCATCGAAATGGTCCGCCTGGAGTCTTGCTCACTGCAACGCGCCTACACGCAAGGTCGGTAAGCTGCTTGGAGTATCCCACCACACGTTGCGGGCTTGGTACCGTGACAGCGCTTCAGTACGCGATAATTCTGACGCTTCAGGCGGCGAAACAATGGAAGAAGAACTCAGGCGTCTGCGTCGAGAAAACCGCGAACTGAAGCGAGCAAACGGGATTCTTAAGACAGCTTCGGCTTTTTTCGCAGCGGAACTCGACCGACCCACGACCAAATGATCTCCTACATCGACGCGTACAAAGATCAATTTGGGGCCCGGGCCCATCTGCAGAGTTCTAAAACAAGCAGATCGTGGATTCATTACCTCTCGTGGCTACCACAAGGCGACCACTCGTGTTCCCAGCGCAAAGGCCTTAAGCGATTGCCTGCTCATCCCAGAGATACAGCGTGTGCATGCGGAGAATTTCTCGGTCTACGGCATCCGCAAAATGTGGCACGCGATGAACCGTGAAGGCTTTCATATTGGTCGCGACAAGACCGCACGTCTGATGAAGCTCGCAGGCGTTTCTGGCCGTAGACGTGGGCGAACCCCAGTAACAACGATTAGCCCGAAGACACCGGATCATCGCCCGGACCTTGTGCGCCGAAACTTCCGTGTGCAGGCACCAGGCAGGCTTTGGGTTGCCGACATTACCTACGTTCGCACCCTGTCAAGATTCGCCTATACCGCGTTTGTCGTGGATGTATTCAGCCGAAAAATTGTTGGTGCCGCTACACGCTCGACAATGCGCACCGACGCGCTGCCGATGGAGGCTTTGGAGCATGCGTTAACGACTGCAGGGCGAATCCATGGAAACCAGCTGATTCACCATAGCGATCGGGGCAGCCAGTATGTGTCACTGAAGTATTCCACTGCGCTAGCTGAGTCAGGAATCCGCCCGAGTGTGGGAACAGTCGGCGATTCTTACGACAATGCTCTAGCCGAAACAGTCAATGGTCTCTACAAGGCTGAACTGATTCATGCCCAGGGCCCGTGGACGTCGGTCGGGGAAGTCGAACTGGCCACCTTGCTGTGGGTGCATTGGTGGAACACTAAGCGACTTCACGAAGCATTGGACTACGCCACCCCACAGGAAATAGAAACCGAGTACTATCTCACCGAGCCCATCAACACAGGGCCGTAAAAGAAGCGGAACTAAACCCAGGACGCTTCACATGGAACACCCTCGTCGACCACGCCATTATCAACGCTAATGGAGCCATCAGCGTCATCTTCAAAGAGGAAGAATCGGCCAGCTAACTCGCTCACAGCAATAAAAACCAGCAATTCCTACCCCCGTCTTTGGAAAACACCCCTACCGAATGAACCTGCCCCAAGCCAGTCTTGTATCAAAATGAACGTGTAAGTATCAAATTGCAAAGGTATGCTCTTGACATGCCGAAACCCACACGCTCACCACAAAAAATCGCTGATCTGCTTACTCCTAAGGAATCTCAGGTACTGATCCGTTCGCTCCGAGCCGCACTGGTATCTGGGGCGGAAAGTTACGACGGACTTGTAGGTACTCTGGTTAATTTCCCGGTTTTCTTGGATGTTCCTAAAGACTGGGAACAGCGCCTAGCAGAGCTACCAACTCACCATGAAAACTACCTTGACTTGTCCAAGGACTTTTTGGACGAGGTAGCCCTGACGTTGACAGCTGAAATGGAAGCCTGGTCAGGAAAAGTCACCGATTTCGATCGCCTGCAATGCTCCATCCTGGAAATGCGCGCCGAAGGCGTGGGCATCTGGGTTTTCGATGACTGGGGATCGATAGACAGTGATGACGAAAAGGTTGGCGAGGCGCTGATCCCCTATGAGATCGCGGAAGAATTTGATTTGCAGGAAGTAGAAATCCAGTTCTACGTCCGGTCGTTCTCTGGTCAAGTGGCCGAGGCGACGCAGATCATTGTCGATGCGTTGGAAAGCTACGGCTTGAGTCCAGAGTGGGACGAGGATGCTACGGGGCCTGTGAGGGGGCCAATTTCAGTTCGAATGATGTGGCGGCCACACAGCATCCTCAAAGAG
Organism: Corynebacterium sp. LK28; assembly: GCF_014335105.1. Lineage (NCBI taxonomy): Bacteria > Bacillati > Actinomycetota > Actinomycetes > Mycobacteriales > Corynebacteriaceae > Corynebacterium > Corynebacterium sp. LK28. The sequence continues at coordinate 15,251 of NZ_PDGZ01000017.1, forward strand.
GGCTGGGACGAATTCTACGAAACTCCAGAAGAATATTTAGCCAGCCTTGCTGCACCGGCAAACCAAAAGCTGTCCGACAGTGACGTCGATTAACTCCCCGAACCTGCGTTACTCGAACGCGTACAGCATCACGTGCGCGTGCTCGGCCTCGTCCACGCCCTTGTCGACGTATCCGATCTTTTCGTAGACGTGCTTCGCGCGGTCGTTGCCGAAAACGACGCACAGGCTTACGCCCGGCTTGCCGTCGGCCTTCGCCTGATCCAGCACCGCCTGCATCAGCTTCGTGCCCAGTCCTTTGCCCGTACTGCCGGGCGCCATCGCGATCGCTACCTCGGGGTATTCCTCGGACACGTAGCCGTAGCCGTGGTTGTCCGCCGAGGAGTCGAGCAGCCATGCGGCGCCGATGGCCTCGCCGTTTTCTTCGACGATGACGCCACCTTGTCCCTCAGTCCAGCCATCGACGTAGAACACGGTGTCTTCGTCGAACGTCTCCGAGAATTCCCTATCTGGATCACCCCACGTGTCCGTCTCCTCGTTCATCTTGTGGATGAACGGGCGGTCGGCCTCGACCGCGCGACGGAAAGTGAACTGTTCAGGGGTAGCAGATTCAGAAGCCATGAAATCTAGCGTAGCGAAAGCAACCCCCAGGGCGAAGTGGCTCTAGTGAGCCGCGTGTCCTGGGGGTTGGGGGTTAGGTCAGTGA
>NZ_PDGZ01000018.1:0-14398 GCF_014335105.1 Corynebacterium sp. LK28
AAAACTCCCCCGGCGCGACCTCGAGGTCGAGGTCGCGCCAGAGGGGTTCGACTGCCGCGTTGCGGAGAGCGAGAACCATTACTTGGTTGCGTCCTCCAGCTGCTTGATCAGGGCGTCGGCGTACTCGAAGTAGTCCTGGCCCTCATCAGGGGTTTCGTTGACGTTGACGACCTTGATGCCCGCCTCCTTGGCGGCCTCGGTCAGCTGGGAAGCTGCCGGGGTTTCCGACTGCTCGTTGGTGATGAGGATGTCGGCCTTCTTGTCCTTGATCAGCTGGCGGGTCGCGGCCAGGTCAGCGGCGGAAGGCTCGGACTCGTTGTTCACCGCGTGGGCGAAGCCCTCCGGGGTGATGTCCTTCAGGTTGGAATCCTCGATCAGCTCGGCGGCGACCGATTCGGTGAGGATGACGTTCTTGCCCTTCAGCTTCTCCACGCGCTGCTTCAGCTCGTCGGTCTTCTTGGTGACGTCGTCGTCGGACTCGGGGATGTCAGAGTTCAGCTTGTGCAGCTCGACGGAGAGCTTCTTTTCGAACTCGGAAACCACGTCCAGGTCGAACCAAACGTGCGGGTTGGTGGCGTCGTGGCCGTGGTCGTGCCCCTCGGCCAGCGGCTGCGCCGTCACCAGCGGGGTGCCCTCTTCCACGTTGTCGGTCAGCCAGTTATCGTAGCCCGCGCCGTTGGCGACTACGATGTCCGCGCCTTTGACCGCCGCGATGTCGCGGGCTGTGGCCTCGTACTCGTGCGGGTCGTCGTCCTTGCTGCTGAGGATGGTGGTCACCTCAACATCATCGCGCCCCTCGGTGATGTCCTCGGCAATGCTGCCCCAGATGGATGTAGAGGCGACCAGCTTGATCTTGTCGCCATCCGCGGGGGAATCCCCGGACCCGCCCGCGCAGGCGGTTACGCCCAGCGCCAGCGTTGCGATACTCAAAACTGCTCCGAAATTGGCAACCATTTTCTTCATTCTTCCGAGGCTAATGGGCACGAAAAAGCTCGTCAACATTAATCTTGAGCCAGATACGGGGATCTGGGCAGTGCCGGGGGAGGGGGCGTCAACCCCCAAGAAAGAAGGGCTGAGGGCTACCCTTAGAAGAATGAATAGACCAGCACGGCGCGGCACCTTGGCCTCCATCGCGGCCGAACTGGGCGTTTCGCGCACCACAGTTTCGAACGCATACAACCGCCCGGATCAGCTTTCGCCCGAGTTGCGGGACAAGATCCTGCACGTCGCGGCGAAACTCGGCTACCCCGGGCCAGACCCGATGGCGCGTTCGCTGCGCACGCGCCGAGCGGGGGCGATCGGCGTGCTGCTGACCGAGGAGCTGCCGTACGCGTTCGAAGATCAGGCGTCGCTGGAGTTCGTCTCTGGCGTGTCGGTGAGCTGTGGGGCGATGGATGCCTCCATGCTGTTGATCCCCGCGGGCGTGGACGATAACCCCAGCGCCGATCGCCCCGCACAGCTGGTGAACCAGGCCAGCGTCGACGGCTTCATCGTCTACTCGGTGGCGGGCGACGACCCGTACCTCGCCGCCGTGCGTAACCGCGGACTGCCGACCGTGGTGTGTGACCAACCCGCCGGCGCCGGCGATCCTTTCGTGGGAATTGACGACCGCGAGGCCATCAAGCCCGCCATCCGCACCCTCGTCGACGCAGGTCACAAGCGCATCGGCGTGCTGTGCATCCGCCTGGATCGCACGCCGAACAACGGGCCTGTGTCCGCCGAACGCATCGAGGGCGCGCACATGCACGTGCAGCGCTCGCGACTGCTGGGAATCCTGGACGTGCTGGAGGAAGCCGGGATCGAGCAAGCCCCCATCGTCGAACGGCACATCAACAACCCCCAGACCGCCTTCGACGCCGCCCAGGAGTTACTTTCCACCCACCCGGAGCTCACCGCCGTTGCCTGCACCACCGACTCGCAGGCGCTCGGTGTGGTGCGTTACGCAGCGGAGCAGGGAATCGACGTGCCAGGTCAGCTCTCTGTGACGGGGTTCGACGGTATTCCCGAAGCTATTGACGCCCACATCACCACCGTCCGCCAACCCAGCAAAGACAAGGGCCTGGAGAGCGGCAACATGCTCGCTGAACTCATCGAGCAGCGGTTGAATGACAACCCGGCCAAGCCCGCGCACCGGGCGGAGACGCCCACCGTGCTGCTGGAAACTGAGCTAATCCGCGGAACGTCCGTCGCGCCGCCGCAGTAGATCCTGCAGGAAGTCCCGGACATCCTCCGGGGTATCCAAACGGTGGGTAGCGGAGGTCTCCCCGCCGCCGACGCGGATGCCGATGTCTGGGGTATTCGCAGCGGGTGCTACGAGGTGGGGGTCGGTGGCTCCAACGGCTGGTGCCATGTCGGAGGAGTAGTGCAGCGTAGAGAGCGCCGTCTCGTCCGTCGTATCGTCCCCGGCGAAGAGCACCCGCAGCTCCCGGCCGTGTTCGCGCGCGTAGGCGCGACGGAAGTCCTCAATATAGGAGCCCTTGGTGGTCTTATCCACCGCGACCTCCAGGATGTCCTTACCCCACGTCACCTGGGACAGATCGCTGGTGGTGGCGACGTCCGCCAAGCGCTGGTTCAGCCGCCCGGCCAGTTCCTTGTTCGGCACCAAGCGGGTATGCAGCCCCACCGCCAGGGGCTTGATTTCCACCCACGCGCCATCGTGTTCGGTGGCGATCTCCTCCGCATGGGCTCGCAGTTCGTTAAGCCAGGCCCGCTGAACTGGGCTCAATTCCGTCGCGCCGCCGTCGGCAGGTTCCGCGCCGTGGCTGCCGACCAGGCGCACCGGCCCGTGCGTGGGCAGCATCGTAGCCTTCGACAGCTGTTCCAGATTGCGCCCCGAAATCACCATCGCCACAGTGTTAGGCAGCTGCGCCAGCCCCTCCAGGGCCTCTATCGCGCCGGGGACGGCGTGCACTCCCTCTGGCTCGTCCGAAAAGTGTGCTAGGGTGCCGTCAAAATCCATCGCTACCAGTAAGTCTGGGGTGGCGGCGAGGCCGGAGAGGTCGGCGTCCGAAAGAAAAGGCAGCAACGAACCATCCATGGCTTAGCCCTCCTTCGGACCGCTAATGAACTCGACCGCAGGGACGGACTGCCAATCCTGCTTGTCCTTCGGCGCGGACTGCTGCAGTTTCAGCGAGTTTTCGGCGGGGCGGGTGTAGGTGAGGTCCTGGTCGTTGAGGACGGCCTTCAAACGGTCGGCTGTATCCTCGTCGCCGGGCAGACACTGGGCGCCGTCGATGCGGGAGCTGGAAAAGCCGCTGATGCGCATGTCCTCGTCCTTCCACTCCACGTTGCCGGTCATGTGCATGCAGCCGCTGGTGCCGTTCAGCGAATCCTCGCCGAAAATCAGGAAGCTACGGCCCTGCTGGGAATCCGGCAGCACGCCACCGCGGGCCTGCGTGTCGTAGATGGCGGAGATCTGCCACTGGGAACTGCCGAGGGGTGCTTCCGTGTCCGAACAGGAAGTCAGGCCGGCCAGGGCGGTGACGCTGAGAGCCAGCACGAGGACGGTAGCGCGGCGGGGAGTGCTGGTGGTACGGCGCATTATTCGACCTCCCGAAGTTGCTGCAGGAAGGCATTGGCCCAACGGTTCACATCGTGTTCCTGCAGGTGATCCCACATCTGGCGCATGCGACGAACCTTGTTGACCGGGTCGTCCTCGATGGCTAGCTGCAGAGCATCGGCGATCGATTCCACGTCGTGCGGGTTGCACAGGTACGCCTGCACCAGCTGGGTGGCCGCGCCTGCGAATTCCGAGAGCACCAGCGCGCCCGAACCGTCCGAGTGGCAAGCCACATACTCCTTGGCCACCAGGTTCATACCGTCCTTCAAAGGGGTAATCAGCATGACGTCCGCCGCGGCGTATAGCGCCACGATCTGCTCGAAGGGCAGGCCGGAGTGCAGGTAGTGGATCAGCGAACGCCCCAGGCTGCCGTGGTTGCCGTTGATGCGGGAGACAATGGCCTCCACCTGCTGGCGGGTGCGCTGGTAGTCATCCAGACGTTCGCGCGACGGGGTGGCGACCTGCACCATAGCTACGTCTTCCGGGGCCAGCCGGCCGGAGTCCAACAGGAACTCAATGGCCTCTAGTCGGTGCTGGATGCCCTTGGTGTAGTCCAGCCGATCCACTCCTGCGATCAGCACCTTCGGGTTACCCAGACGGGCGCGCAGGTCACTAGCCTGGGCCAGCACTGTTGGCTGGTTCGCTTGGGCGTTGACCTTGGCAGAGTCAATAGAAATGGGGAACACGCCGACCTTGACCTGCCGTCCCGATTCCAGGGCGACGGTGCCGACCACGTGCGCGCCCTCAGGCAGCCGGGCGCCGCGCAGGTAGTTCGCAGATTCGGAATCGTCCATGATCTGCACCGAGTAATCCATCGCCCGCAGCGCTTCCATAAAGTTCCGCGCGGAATCCTGCGTGTGAAAGCCCACCACGTCCGCGCCCAACGTGCCCTCCAGCACCTGGCGGCGCCACGGCAGTTGGCGGAAAAGCTCCGGAGCGGGGAAGGGGATGTGCAGGAAGAAACCGATGCAGACATCGTCGCGCAGATCGCGCAACTGGCCGGGAACCAGGTGCAACTGGTAGTCCTGCACCCACACGGTCGCATCCTTGGCCGCGACGTCCGCCGCTGCCTGGGCGAAGCGCTGGTTGACCTGCTGGTAACGCTCCCACCAGCGCTTATCGTAGGTGGGATGCACGATCAGGTCGTGGTACAGGGGCCACAGGGTGGCGTTGGAAAAGCCCTCGTAAAACTGCGCGAAATCCTGCGCATCCAGGTTCACCGGAACCATGTGGATGCCGGCGTCCTCCGGTGCGGGCATGTCCTCGGCTGCGACCTCATCCGTCGCCCCTGGCCAGCCGATCCACGCGCCACGATTCGATTCCAACACCGGCTTCAGCGCTGTGACTAGCCCGCCCGGGGAAGGTACCCAAGTGACCTCCCCGGTGGAGCCGTCGACGTTGCGGTCGACGGGAAGGCGATTGGCAACAACCAGAAAATCGGACTGCATGTGTATCACCCGTGTCGGTGCAGGTAGGCGGTTTACTCGCTAGCCTTGGTAGCCTTCTTTGCCGCCTTTTTAGTGGTCTTCTTGGCCGCCTTCTTGGTCGTTTTCTTGGCTGCCTTCTTAGCGGCCTTCTTCGTCGTCTTCTTTGCCGTCGACTTCTTGGTGCTCTTCTTCGCCGACTTCTTGGCAGCCTTCTTGGTGGTCTTGCGGGTGGACTTCTTTGCTTCCTGCTCAGCTTCCTCCAGCTCAGCTACCACTCGGCGGTGGATCAGTCCTTCCGGCTCCACGCCCAGCATGCACATCAGCGTCGCGGCATCGAGGAAGTCCTCGGAGTAGGTCGCGACGATGCGCTGCGCTGCCTGCGCGGTTTCTGCTTCCACCGCATGCAGGGATTCATTGTTGGCGGAACGGTTGTCGGTGACCTTCGGAGGCACGAGCCTGACCCCATTTCTACACAGTCGACGTACGGAACTTAAGTCTCAACTTTAGATATTTTACGCGATTTACTGTTCGCCCGTTCCTGCCGGGTGGTCTTCTTGTTGCTGTAGCTCGCTTTCGGACGCCCGCATCTTGCTATCCAACTGCCACATACTCTTCGACACGTTCCTTCTGCGCCTACGCCAGTGCAGGGGCTGGCGAACTCGGCCGTCGGTACCCATCCGAGGCTTCGGCTGGGACGAACGGCGCGAACCCACGTGGGGGCGTCGTAGTTGCTTGTAACGGTGCAGGATCCGCGGGCGACGAATACGGCGTGCAATCCACTCGCCGAGCACCACGCCGGCGGCCAGAGCAGTGGCGGTGGTGAGGGCAAGACCAAGGTTGGACATGCCGATGACGAACTGATCGTTCAGCACCGAGCTCATGCCACGGTATAGCGCCAGACCCGGCAGGAAGGGGGTAATGCCCGCAGCAGCCGTGATCTGCGGTGGGATCATGTAACGACGAGAGAGCAGACCACCGGCGAGGCCGACGACGAGGGCGGCCAGAGAAACACCGAAGGTGCCAGGCCAGTTCAGCAGATTCGTTACGCCGAACAGGGCGACAGAGGCGATCAGGGCGGTCAGGCTGGCGACCACCGTGGCACGCCGCTCGCAGAAACAGGCGCTACAGAAGAAACCGGTAGCGACAGCGCCGGAGATGATCTGGACCGTGACGGAACCCAACACACCGGAGGTGTGCGAGGTATCCAACGGTGGCAGCGTGATGCCCATAACGGCCATGGTTTGAATACCCGCCGCGATGCCGGTGATGATGCCGCCGGTCTGTAGCAAGGTCTCGTAGAAGCGCGCCGCAGAGGTCACCGGGGCGCCAGTGATGCCGTCTTGCAGCGCCTGCACCAGCGTCAACCCCGCCAGCAACGCGACGATTGAGGAACCGATAATCAGCGAGGGCGGAAGGTAGAAATCTATTCGATCGGCAATCGAATAGGTCACTGCCGCCGGGATCACTGCAGCGAAGCCGCCAAGGACGTTCTGGAAGAACAACGGCAGAGACTTCGAGGCCAACCAGGCGTTGGCGAACATCGTGAAGATCGTGGTGATACCCGCAACCACCGCCACGGCCCAACCACCGCCGAGAAGCAGCGCAACGGCGGCGGCGAACCCGCCCCAGCTCGCCAGAGCGTAGCGGTTGCGATAGGGCAGCAGGGAAGTCTCAATGTCGAAGAGGATCTTCTGCGCCATCTCTAGCGGGGTGGCGCCCGCGACGATCGAACGGATCAGCCGGTCGACCTCCGTGATTCGGGAGAAGTCGGTTGATAGCTGCCGCACGACGCGGAACATATTTGTCGGCGGCGTGTTTTCGTTGAAGCGCGAGTAGATGTGGATCGTGTTCAACGTGATGTCGACGTGCGTGTTGTTCAGGCCGTAGGCGCTCATAACGCTTCGGATCTGGGCCTTCGTATCCGAGTTGCTAGTGCCCGCGGTGAGGAGCTGGTCGCCGATACGGCTGGCGAGGTCCATCACTGCGTGGATCTTTACAGGGTCGGAAAGATCCACCGGCGCCAAAGGGGATGGCGGCGGTGCTAGGCGGATAGCATCGATCGTCGCTCTGTTGCCGGAAAACAGCAGGTCAGAGCTCTTTCTCAGTGCTCTCGACATGAAACTAGGCACTCCCACACCGTACATCGGGGTAAAGGGGTTTTCACAAGTACCCGTTCCCCCAGGTGGGATGGGGCAGCAGGGGCGAGTTTTACTGTTCGGAGGTGCGGCTTGCTAGGCTGGGAAAGTCCATTGCCCGTGGGTGCGCCCTATGAGACCCTAGAAGGTGCTAGAAGGCGCTAGAAAACTCTAGAAAGCTCTAGGGGTACGCGGGTAGAAAAGTGGGCAAGTGCTGGAGTGGCGCAATCGGTAGCGCAACGGTCTTGTAAACCGTAGGTTGCGAGTTCAAGTCTCGTCTCCAGCTCATCTAGCCCCGGTGCGATTAATCATCGCGCTGCTGGTGCTGGAACTGCCGGCGTAGTTTAGTGGTAGAACATCAGCTTCCCAAGCTGAGAGTGCGAGTTCGATTCTCGTCGCCGGCTCCACTTAGACGTCGGATTTGATAAGTACCCTTTTGCGTTAGCGAGTATCGCTTAGGGGGGTGTGAAAAATCGCTTGCGTTAGCGGGTTTGGGTTTTGCGTTAGCGGGTATCTTGTTTGCCCTAGTAAAATGCGTATTCAGGGTTTAACGCGCTAACGAAGCGTTAAACCTAAGGCCGTTTCACGAGGAGGTGTGTGGTGAGATCGTATGCGTCCGGCGATGAACTAGCCGCAGAGATTACTAAGCGTGGCGAACTTTTTATCGGCGAGTTCGTAGGCGTTCCTGGCGATGGTTGGGACCGGCTGGTTGACGGTGTTGACCGCACGCCCCGGCAGATGATCGCCTACCAGCTTGGCTGGATGGAATTACTGCTCGGCTGGGAACGTGACGAACAAGCCGGTCTTGACGTGGTGACTCCGGCACCTGGTTTTAAGTGGAATCAACTGGGCGGATTGTATGAATCGTTCTACCAACGCTGGGAGCAGGTATCTACTGAGGATTTGATCGACAGGTTCAAGATCCTGCTTGGTGAGATAGTCAAAATGGTGGGCGGTCTAACCGAATCAGAATTGTTTAGTTCGGGTCAGCGTGCGTGGGCTTCTTCCACCCCGTCGGCGTGGCCGGTGTGGAAATGGGTGCATATCAACACCGTCGCGCCATTTACGACGTTTCGCACCAAAATCAGGAAGTGGAAGAAACTGGCAGCCTGCTAGCAATAGGCACGGTGATTTCAGTGCCGATTCTGAAGACGAACTGGATCTCGTTGGCTCCGATAACGGCATGGTCGATAAGTGCTGTCCACTGGGATGGTTGAAAATGCTGGATGGGCTTGTCGGCCAACTGGGTGTAGGCGGTTTTGATCGCAGTGGCCTTGGCACTCTTGGCAGCAATCTCGGCCTCGATGGCTTGTTTGCGGCCCAGGGTTTTCTGGTATCGCGCTTCTAGCTGGGTGTAGCGGGCGAGGTATTGGTCCTGGTCTTGCGCTACCCGCTGATTTTCTGCAACCAATGATTCAATCTCGCTGGCAAGAGCGCGGATTTTCTCGTCTAGGCGCTTGGACTCCGCTTCGAGCTGGTCTGTATTAAACATGGCGTCGATGACCTGTGGTAGGTGGCTTTGTCCGCGATATTGTTCAGCCAGCTGGTTTAGCGCGGCGAGGAACGCGGTCTGGATTTGCTCATCACGCAAGGTAGCGGTCTGGCAGGGACGGGGATGGTCGTATTTTTGGTTGCACCGCCAGATCGTGTGCTTGTATTTAGTGTTGGATGCCCAGGTTTTGCGTCCGTACCAGGATCCGCAATCTGCGCATTTGAGTCGGCTGGCAAATAGGCCGATTTTGGAGCTGTTGGTTGCGTGGCGGGTGGCCAACTCGTATTGAACCTGATCCCAGACGGGCGCATCAATAATCGGCTCGTGGTTTCCGGTGACGTAGTATTGCGGGACTTCGCCCTCGTTTACTTCGATTCGTTTGGTTAGGAAGTCAGCGGTGAACGTTTTCTGGAGCAGGGCGTCGCCTTTATATTTCTCATTGGTCAAGATGGAGCGCACGGTTGAGGTGGACCAGTTGGTTTTACCTCGCGGAGTCAAAATACCGCGACGCTGTAGCTCGGCACGGATTTCGGTGATCGATGAGCCGTCTAGAAACAGCTGGTAGATCAAGCGCACGGTCGGGGCTTGAGTCTCATCAATAGCGAGGTTACCGTCAGCGCCTTTCTTATATCCCAGTAGCGAGGAGTAGGGCACCATGACTTTCCCATCAGCGAAGCGTCTGCGATGTCCCCAGGTGACGTTCTCAGATATGGAGCGAGATTCTTCCTGGGCAAGACTACTCATGATGGTGATGAGTAGTTCGCCTTTAGAATCAAGGGTCCAGATGTTTTCTTTCTCGAAATACACCTCCACACCGGCTTCTTTTAGCTGTCGGACGGTGGTCAGGGAGTCGACGGTGTTACGAGCAAACCGCGAGACACTCTTGGTGAGGATCAGGTCGATTTTGCCTGACAGGGCGTCATCGATCATGGTTTGGAATCCCTCACGGCGCTTCATAGAAGTGCCAGAGATACCTTCGTCGCAGTACATGCCCGCGAACTGCCAATCATTACGGGAGCGAATGTAGGTGGTGTAGTAGTCGATTTGAGCCTCATACGATGAGGTTTGTTCTTCCATCTCGGTAGAGACTCGCGCGTAGGCGGCGACCCTTCTGCGCGCCGGTACCCCAGATGAGGCTGCGGCAGATCGAACCTTCTTTGTTGCGGGTATCGCAGTGACCGTGCGACTCATACCAACCTCCCCTCACTGGTTAACCCCACCGGCGTCATAGTTCCATCCGCGAGGTGGAATGTGAGCTGGTGCGGAAAGGCTTCAATCATCACGATCTGCTCAGCAACCGACACAGGGTCGAAACCCTGGGTGCCGAGCATGTCTGCGCAGGCGTGTTCGAGGAGTGTTTCGCGCAGGTTGTGCCCCCTACAGGGGTTGCCGTTCCCGGTGCAGGCACTCCAGCACCGCCAAAACTTATACGAGGTTCCAGACTTGTAGGTGCGGGTTTTGCGTTGATAGTTCTTCCCACACGCGCCACAGCAGATCCGTCCAGTGAACACGCCCGTGTTCTTCGATGGGGTCGCAGCAGGACCAATCTCACGCCGATAGGCGATTTCTGCTTGCACCGCGTCAAACACAGACTTATCGATGATGGGTGGGAGGGCTTGCTCAACCCAGTATCGCGGCAGCTCCCCGTCATTGAGAGCACGGTTGGGTGCTTGGATCGCAGGGCGGTACATTTTCTGCAGCATCTGGCAGCCCTTGTAGCGCTCATTTTCGAGCATGCGACGAAACACTGACCCGTAGAAGCGTCCCCCACCGCGCGAACGCACCCCTTGACCATTGAGGATCGCGGCTGTCTTTTCAGGGCTAATACCCTCGAGGAAGTTGGAGAACAGGAGGCGCACAATCTCAGCTTCATCGTCAATGATGGTGAACTCGCCGTCTGCCCAGCTATAGCCGTAGACGACGAAGGAGTTTGTTCCACCGTTCTTGTACCGGTTACGGATTGCCCATTTGACGTTCTGGGACAGGGAACGGGATTCTTCTTGAGCAAACGACGCCAACAAGGTCAGCAGGAGTTCTCCGTCAGCGCTGAGAGTGTCGATGCGTTCGCGTTCGAAGCGCACAGCCACACCAAGGTCTTTCAGCTCACGAACCGTAGCGAGAAGGTCGACAGTGTTGCGGGCCAGGCGCGAGATCGATTTACACAACACAAGATCGATCTTTCCTGCTCTGGCAGCGTTCATCAGGTCGGCCAGGCCTTGCCGGGATTTCATCGAAGTGCCAGTAACCCCTTCGTCAGTGAATACACCCGCATAGGCCCATCCGGGCGTGGATTGGATCAGGCGCGAATAATACGAAACCTGCGCCGACAATGACGCTAATTGCTCCGCACCGTTGGTCGAGACCCTAGCGTATGCTGCTACGTTGACCAGTTTCGGGGTCGGCGGCCGAACTGGTGTCACCACACTAACTTGTGCCACGTTTTCTCCTTTCGTGTTAGGTCTATACACGCTCTAAACCAGGTGTTTATCCAGTCGTTTCGCCCACAATCTGTGACTGATAGATCGGGCTCCACGCCTGGAACAACAACCGATAGACACGCCGATACTCTGCGGGGGTTAGCACTCCTCGACCTGCCAGCATGCTCAACGTGTGAGCGTCAGTAATGAAGGCGAGTTCTCGGGCGAATACCTCGGGCCTTGTCATCTGATCGACCGTGGTGGCGAGCGTGTTCATGAGCGCCCACCTCGGGTGCCAAAGCGAGCACGCACATAACAGGCGTGACAGCAATACTTTTGACCTGGCTTGTCCACGATCACGAAGCGGTGCCCGCAGTGCGCACAGGTCTGCTCGCGCACTGGCTCGGTTTCCTGCCGTTCCCGCCACGCTTTATGCCTGCAGGCGGGCGAGCAAAACCGAGCCCGAGCACCTCCCCGAATAGGGCTGGCACACCAGCGGCACACCCGCTGAGCCACCACTGAACCGGCCTCGAGATTTCGGCTGGTGCAGTATGAACGGACCTGGTCACGGGTCAAGGCGCAAAACTCGGCAATCGCTTTATATCCCCAGCCTGCTGTGCGCAGGTTACGGATGTCATGAGTCGCGACATGGTTGACACTTCAGTCGCGACATCATGGACAAACTGGCGTCTCGGTTTTTCTGTTTCCGAGGCGCCGTTTTCACTTTTAGGTCAGGGGTGGCTGGCCTTTCTTCCAATAAGGTTTTTGGTAATTGCGAGACGTGTCGATGTAGTGCTCGGTGATGATCTCGCCAGTTTCTTTTAATGATGTGGTGACATGGTTGTCGGTGATGACCATAAGGATGGTTTCGCCGGTGTATTTTCGCCCGATGCCAAGCTGGTAGAGCCTACTTGCATAGCGGACGGTTACCTTGCCGTTTGGGGTGACGACATCGTTGCGGACGCGCCATTCTTCTTCCGGCTTGTCGTTGGGTTCGGCTTTGGGGCCGGTGGTGTAGGCCTCATGTGGTGTCCGTCTTCCGAGGGCTCGGTGGGGTCGGACGGTGTTGTAGTAGTCGGCAAAGGTGTCGAGTTGTTGCTGGAGTTCGACCAGGGTGATCGCTGGGGATTGGGCAGCAATCCATTTTTTAAGAGTTTGGTGGAACCGTTCGATCTTCCCTTGTGTTTGAGGGTGGCCTGGCCGGCCATTTTTCTGTTGGATGCGGTATTTGTTGAGGGTTTTTTCGAATGCGTTGCGGCCCCCTTTTGCTCCAGCTAGGCGGGCGGTGAATACGAGTCCGTTGTCGGTGAGGGTGGATGCTGGCGGGCCGTAGGTGGCGATGAGGCGTTGCAGTTCAGCTGCAACAGCCGGTCCGCTGAAGGATGCTGCTGCGGTGATCGATAGCAGGTAACGGGAGTGATCGTCGATGAAGTCGAGGACTTCGAGTCGAGTGCCGTCGAGTAAGTGGAGGTGGGTGATATCCGCCTGCCAGCATTCGTTAGGCGTAGCGGCTTCGAAGCGGATGAAAGAACTGCGTGGCTTTTTCTGCGGTTGTGGCGTGACAAGACCTGCGTTGGTGATGATCCGTCGGATGGTCGACGTTGACGGTACTCGCAGCCCTTGGCGGTGAAGGTGAAATGCGATGGTCTCAGGGCCTGCGTCTAAACCGGATCTGACCAGTTGCTTACGCATGTCGATGATCTGGTTGCGTAAAGATGTTGGTACTGCTTGCGGGTGGGTATGCGGGGCGCGGGATTTCGGGGCGATGGCATCAGCGCCTCCGGCATCAAACTGGGACAGGATTTTGTAGACACGTTGCCGTGAGATTCTGAAGCGTTTGGCGACTTTGGTGACGGGTTCGCCTTGTTCGCGGACTGCCTTGACGATGGCGAGGTTGCGGTTGGGACTATTCATTTGTCAACAATGTCGCAGCTGAGGTGTCAACCATCACCGATTTTGCTTTGCGGTGGCTAACTGTCAACTATGTCGCGGCGAGAGTGTCTGATGGTTTGTGTGTGGGTACCTAACCTGCATGAGGAGATGGACCAGAATGACTACTGTGGCACGACGAGATCCGGCTGATAAGGCCAAAATTGATGCGATTGAAAAGAAGCTGCTTGCTAACCCTGAAATCGCGAAGCTGATTGATGACCTAGGCACGTCTACAACGGATGCCAATGACCTAGTTCGCGGCATGTTGCAGGCCTCGATTACCAGGGGACTCAACGCTGAAATGGATGCCCACCTGGGCTACGAGTCTGGCGACAGGAGCGCTAAAGCTGCTGCTGGGACAGACAATTACCGCAACGGATCGTATCCAAAGACCGTGGATTCTAACTACGGGCCAGTGACCGTTGATGTCCCGAGAGATCGGGCTGGAACATTCTTGCCGACTATGGTTCCTAAAGGTTCTAGGCGCTTGACTGATGTCGATGACATGATCGTCAGCTTGTACGCCGGTGGGATGACAATTAGGGACATCCAGCACCATATGGCAACTGCGATGCGGGTTGATATTTCCCATGAGACGATTTCCGCAGTCACCGATGCCGTCCTCGATGAGGTCATGATCTGGCAAAACCGCCAGCTAGACGAGTTCTACCCGGTCATTTTCCTGGATGCGTTGCGCATTAAAGTCCGCGACGGTGGCCGAGTAGTCAACAAATCCGCGTACATGGCAATCGGCGTGGACCTGGACGGCATCAAGCACATTTTGGGATTGTGGATCGCCAAAGAAGAAGGCGCTTCATTTTGGGCGCAGGTATGCGCCAATCTTTCCAATCGTGGGGTCAAAGACGTCTTTATCGTCTGCTGTGACGGGCTTAAAGGCCTACCAGAAGCAGTCGAGGCAACCTGGCCGAACTCGATGGTGCAAACCTGTATCGTGCACCTGATTCGCGCAGCTAACCGATGGGTAGCCTACGGGGATCGCCGGGGCGTATCAGCCGCATTGAAAAAGATTTACACCGCCGCGGACGAGTCCACAGCTCAGGCTGCCTTAGACGAATTTGAAGCCTCTGAATTGGGAGAAAAGTATCCACGCTCAGTCAAGGTCTGGCGAGATGCATGGCAGCGTTTCGTACCGTTTCTGCAGTTCCCACCAGCGGCCAGAAAGGCTATCTATACGACGAACTCGATTGAATCATTCAACAATGAACTGCGTAAAGCTACCCGCAACAGGGTGCAATTTACCAACGATGAATCAGCGCTCAAGACGCTGTGGCTGATGATCTGCAATATCGAAGACAAACGCGCTGCAAAGAGAGCGAAGCAGGGCAAACGAGTCTCAGCGACAGCCGGCAGGCTCATGGAAGGAGCCCGAGTTTCTGGCTGGAAACAAGCTATAAACCAAATGGCCGTGGCCTACC
>NZ_PDGZ01000003.1:0-3232 GCF_014335105.1 Corynebacterium sp. LK28
AGCACACACATTGTGTTGAACATCGGCTAATTAGTACCGGTCACCTCCATCACTCACATGACTTCCAGATCCGGCCTATCAACCCCATAATCTATAGGGAACCTCAAAAGAAACCTCATCTCAGAACAGGCTTCCCGCTTAGATGCTTTCAGCGGTTATCCCTCCCATACGTAGCCAACCAGCCATGCCACGGGCGTGACAACTGGCCCACCAGAGGTATGTCCGTCCCGGTCCTCTCGTACTAGGGACAGCCTTCTTCAAGTTTCAACGCGCACGGCGGATAGAGACCGAACTGTCTCACGACGTTCTAAACCCAGCTCGCGTGCCGCTTTAATGGGCGAACAGCCCAACCCTTGGGACCTACTCCAGCCCCAGGATGCGACGAGCCGACATCGAGGTGCCAAACCATCCCGTCGATATGGACTCTTGGGGAAGATCAGCCTGTTATCCCCGGGGTACCTTTTATCCGTTGAGCGACACCGCTTCCACAAGCCGGTGCCGGATCACTAGTCCCTACTTTCGTACCTGCTCGACCTGTCAGTCTCACAGTCAAGCTCCCTTGTGCACTTACACTCAACACCTGATTGCCAACCAGGCTGAGGGAACCTTTGGGCGCCTCCGTTACACTTTGGGAGGCAACCGCCCCAGTTAAACTACCCACCAGGCACTGTCCCTAACCCGGATCACGGGCCGAGGTTCAGATGCCCAATCCGATCAGAGTGGTATTTCACCAACGACTCCACAACCACTAGCGTAGCCACTTCACAGTCTCCCACCTATCCTACACAAACCGAACCGAACACCAATACCAAGCTATAGTGAAGGTCCCGGGGTCTTTTCGTCCTGCCGCGCGTAACGAGCATCTTTACTCGTACTGCAATTTCACCGGGCCTGTGGTTGAGACAGCAGGGAAGTCGTTACGCCATTCGTGCAGGTCGGAACTTACCCGACAAGGAATTTCGCTACCTTAGGATGGTTATAGTTACCACCGCCGTTTACTGGGGCTTAAATTCTCCGCTTCGACCCAAGGGTCTAACAGGTCCTCTTAACCTTCCAGCACCGGGCAGGCGTCAGTCCGTATACATCGACTTAAAGTCTTCGCACGGACCTGTGTTTTTAGTAAACAGTCGCTTCCCTCTATTCTCTGCGACCACCACCAGCTCAACACGTCGTTCACCAGCAGTGGCACCCCTTCTCCCGAAGTTACGGGGCCATTTTGCCGAATTCCTTAACCACAGTTCACCCGAACGCCTTAGTATTCTCTACCTGACCACCTGTGTCGGTTTACGGTACGGGCCGTACATGCACTCACTAGAGGCTTTTCTCGACAGCATAGGATCACCAACATCCCCACAACGGGTACGCATCACGCCTCACCCAAAAACAGAACGGATTTACCTATCCCGCGGGCCACACGCTTACACCACAATCCAATAAGTGGCTTGGCTACCTTCCTGCGTCACCCCATCGCTTGGCTACTACCAGATCAGGTCCCACGCATCCACACACCACACACACAAAATGCATGCAGCATCCTTCAGGGTGGTTAGTATCACTGATTCACCATTGGTCGCACACACACGGGTACGGGAATATCAACCCGTTAACCATCGACTACGCCTGTCGGCCTCGCCTTAGGACCCGACTCACCCTGGGAAGATTAGCTTGACCCAGGAACCCTTAGTCATCCGGCGGATATGTTTCGCACATATCATTCGCTACTCATGCCTGCATTCTCACTCGCATAACCTCCACCACACGGTTACCCGGCAGCTTCAACGATCACACGACGCTCCCCTACCAACCCAACCAAAAGATTGAGTTCCGCGGTTTCGGCGGTGTACTTGAGCCCCACTACATTGTCGGCGCAGAACCACTCGACCAGTGAGCTATTACGCACTCTTTCAAGGATGGCTGCTTCTAAGCCAACCTCCTGGCTGTCTTCGCGATCCCACATCCTTTTCCACTTAGCACACTCTTAGGGGCCTTAACCGGCGATCTGGGCTGTTTCCCTCTCGACTAACGAAGCTTATCCCCCGCAGTCTCACTGCCGCGCTCTCACTTACCGGCATTCGGAGTTTGGCTGACGTCGCTAAGATGATAGTCCCGCTCAACCAACCAGTAGCTCTACCTCCGGCAAGAAACACACGACGCTGCACCTAAATGCATTTCGGGGAGAACCAGCTATCACGGAGTTTGATTGGCCTTTCACCCCTACCCACAGCTCATCCCCTCAGTTTTCAACCTAAGTGGGTTCGCGCCTCCACAGCCTCTTACAGCTGCTTCACACTGGCCATGGGTAGATCACCCCGCTTCGGGTCCAGGACATGCCACTGACAACACCCTAGTTAGGATTCGGTTTCCCTACGGCTACCCCACACAACGGGTTAACCTCGCGACATGCCGCTGACTCGCAGGCTCATTCTTCAAAAGGCACGCCATCACCCAAAAAGCTCTGACGGCTTGTAGGCACACGGTTTCAGGTACTATTTCACTCCCCTCCCGGGGTACTTTTCACCATTCCCTCACGGTACTCATACACTATCGGTCACAATAAGTATTCAGGCTTACCGGGCGGTCCCGGCAGATTCACAGCAGATTCCACGAGCCCGCTGCTACTCGGGTATTCTGTCAACCCCAACACCACATGCTTTCACGTACCGGACTCTCACCGTCTACGGCAGGCCATTCCAAACCACTTCCGCTAACACATAATGCCAAGGCACGGCATGGCAGCACCGCACAACACAACCCCACAACCCCACACACGCAACCCCTGCCAGGTATCACACGCATGCAGTTTAGCCAACATCCACGTTCGCTCGCCGCTACTAGCAGAATCATTATTATTTTCTTCTCCTGCGGGTACTAAGATGTTTCACTTCCCCGCGTTACCACCACACAGACTATGAATTCATCCATGCAGCGACCACACACAACTGTGGCCAGGTTTCCCCATTCGGACACCCTCGGATCAACGCTTGATTGACAACTCCCCGAGGCCTATCGCGGCCTTCCACGTCCTTCATCGGCTTATCATGCCCAAGGCATCCACCGTGCGCCCTTAAAAGACAACACAAAATACTAAGACACCCACACACCAACCACACATAAACAACAAACACGTTCATGACAGTCAGCGCGTGAACAACAATGATTTCAAACAAAAAATCACAAAAAAGAAGATACTCGCGTCCACTATACAGTTCTCAAACAACACAAACACCCACAA
>NZ_PDGZ01000019.1:0-1427 GCF_014335105.1 Corynebacterium sp. LK28
TGTGATGTCTAGCGACATTTTGGACACGGAGTCCAGGATGTTTTTGGACGGGATGTCTAGTGGCTTTTTGGACGTTTGCGGCGGTGGAATAGCCGGATGGCTATTCCATTGCATAAGCGTAGAAAGGTCGCAGATTTCGATCCCGTTCGTGACGGCAAGACGGTCACACAGTTTTGCAAAGAATTGGGAATCTCGCGGCAGACGTACCACAACATCAAAAGCCGGATAGCGCAGAAGGGTCGCGCAGGCATTGTGCCGGATTCGACTGCCCCGAAGAATCCGGTTAAGAAATTCCACGAGGCCGACAAAATCGCAGTCGTCCACGCCAGGCAGGAGTTGATGGAGCAAGGCTTGGATTATGGGCCTTGGTCGATCTACTACTTCTTGTTCGACACTGTAGGTCCAGATTCCACACCGTCGCGTTCTACAATCGCCTCGTGGCTTCATGAGCTGGGATTCGTTGATGCCAACGCCCGCAAACGGCCACGCAGCTCCTATAAGCGCTTCGCCCGTGATCTCGTCGGTGAACTCTGGCAGATCGATGGACTGGTCTATCGCCTCTTTGACCACGCCCACACACATGTCACGATTTACCAGATCATCGATGATGCCAGCAGGTTCGATGTCGGAACCACAGCGTTCGCTCTGCCAGAAAACGGTACTGATGCGCGCGCTGTGCTGGCCGCAGCGTTCGCCGCCTACGGCAAGCCCCAAGAAATCCTTTCCGACAATGGCGATGCGTTTGCCACCTATCACCGTGGTTTTCTCTCTGCTACTGAAACTTGGCTCGCCAGCCAAGGCGTTCTTGCTATTGCTGGTTTCGCCCCGACAACCCAGGGAAAAGACGAGCGCTCTCACCGCACGTTGACCCAGTTCCTCGATGCACGCCACCCAGTTAGCCTTGCTGAGGTCAACGCCTATCTGGCTGAATATCGCCAGGTGTACAACGAGCGACGACGGCATCAATCACTGCTGGTCGGCAAAATGCACATCACACCACGCCAGGCTTTCGATACCTTCCCCAAGGCACCGCCGCCTACGCATCCACTCGATCCTGAGCAGGTCTGGGCCCGCGTAGTCGCCTACAACCAGGCGCACAATCCGCACGCTGTACCCGAAATGCTAAACGGCCCCGTGGAAGCGGCAACTTCACACGAGGCCAGCACCGATGACATGGCAGCTCAGCAGGGCATACCTTCCACCGATACCCCCACACTAACGGTGCCGACGACAAATTCAACAAACCATTGGGGCATCCCAGACCAGCTCTGCGTGAGCAAAGATGGCGTTGTACGCGTGTGCGGCTTCGGTCTCTACATTGGGCTGAGGTTTAAAAACCGCAGGCTCTACTCCACGGTCACAGCCGATAACGTTGCGGAGTTTTACACGGCCCATGACGGTGAATTCCTCTTCAGCGTGCCGCTGCC
>NZ_PDGZ01000020.1:0-1424 GCF_014335105.1 Corynebacterium sp. LK28
CGGTCAAGTCCGGTGTAGTGGTGTAGCCGTTTGTGCTTTCGGCTCGATATGAAGTTCGGGGCTTGGTTAGGCGGTTAGCTGGTGGTGGTCGTCACGATGTTCTCCTGGGTGGTGCATGAGGTGCTTGGTGTGTTCGAGTGCGGTCAGTGACATGTAGCGTTTTTGTTGGATCCAATCGTCGTGTTGCTCGGCTAGGACCGCACCGACAAGCCGGATGATGGATTCACGGTTTGGGAAAATGCCGACGACGTCGGTGCGCCGGCGGATCTCTCGGTTTAACCGTTCTGTGGGGTTGTTTGACCACACCTTCGTCCAGACTGGTTTCGGCACTGCGGTAAACGCCAGTACTTCATCGAGTGATTCCTCCAAATACGCCGCGACGTGAGGGAATTTCGGCTCCAGTAGGTCGACAACTTCGCGGGCTTGAGCCCAAGTGGATGTGGCGTCAGGTTGCTGGAAGATTGTCTGGAACATCGCAGAGACCATCGGCCATTGTGTTTTCGGGACCTTTTCGTAGAGGTTCTTCGCGAAATGGGTGCGGCACCGCTGCCACGACGCATTGGGCAGCACTTCGGAAATGGCGTGCTGGATGCCTTCGTGGGCATCACTGGTGATAAGGAATACCCCAGTAAGTCCGCGGGCTTTTAAGTCCTGGAAGAAGCCTTTCCACGACGCGTTGGATTCCGCGGTGGCGACGTGCATGCCGAGCATTTCGCGATACCCGTCGGCGTTGACTCCGGTGGCAAGCAGCACTGAGCATTTGACCACCCGGCCGCCTTCACGGACTTTGATCGTGAGCGCATCGCACGATAAAAAGGCGTACCCGCCGGGGTCTAGTGGGCGGTTTTTGAAGTCTGCGACCATGTCGTCGAGTTCTTCTGACATGCGTGAGACTTGCGATTTCGACATGCTGGAAATCCCAAGTGTAGCCACCAGATCATTCATCCTGCGGGTGGAAACCCCCTTAAGGTAGCACGTGGCGATCACAGTCGATAAGGCTCGTTCTGCTCGTGAGCGGCGCTCTAACAGCCAGTCTGGGAAGAACGCGCCGTGGCGCAGTTTCGGCACCGCCACGTCGATCGTGCCGACACGGGTGTCAAGGTCGCGGTGGCGATACCCGTTGCGGTGGTTGACCCGATCGGTGGATACAACCCCGTATTCGGCGCCGCAGACGGTGTCAGCCTGGGCGGAGAGGATCTGGTTGATAAACCCTTGCAGCATCTGGCGCATCAAATCCGGAGACGCTTGGGCCAGCAAATCATCCAGATAGGTTGTCGGGTCGATAGAATACGGTGCAGCGGTCATCGTCATAGGCCTTTCGGTGAGATGTGGTAGTTGAGTTGAAAGGCTAACTGGCGGTGGCCGCCCACTACTTTCCGGGACCCACCATCAGCAAGCGTTACACCACACTAAGGGACGCAACC
>NZ_PDGZ01000021.1:0-1324 GCF_014335105.1 Corynebacterium sp. LK28
CTGAGGTTACCCTCGTTTAGTGGACACCCTACTTGTACGGATCTTGTGTCCGTGGGAGAGGATGTTCATTGTGAGTCAACAGCGCAAGAAGTACACGCCGGAGTACCGGCGTGAAGCTGCGAACCTGGTAATCGAATCGGAGCGGCCGATCGCTCATGTGGCTAAGGAGATCGGTGTTTCCGCCGGGCTTTTAGGCCGCTGGGTCAAACTCGAGCGTGAACGCCGAGGAGCCTCGGATGGGATGAGTGAGGCTGATCTTCGTGCTGAGAATGCTCGCCTGCGCCGTGAGTTGGCTGAAGCCAAGATGGATAACGAGTTTTTGTCAAAAGCGACAGCCTTCTTCGCCGCGAAGCAACGCGAGCAGAAAAGTTCGAACTAATGCAGCAGGAGAAGGCGAACTACAGCATCAAACGCATGGCACGACTATTAAAAGTATCTCGGTCTGGATACTACAAATGGGCCCATGCGCAGCAGAAACGACTATCCGGCGAAAATGATCGTGCTGCATTTTACGATGGCGTTGACCGAAAGATTCATCAGATTTGGAAAGACTCCGATGAGGTTTATGGTGCTCCGCGGATCACCGCAGAGCTCGCTGAGCGCTACCAGATCACATTGAATCGCAAGACTGTGGCGAAGCGGATGCGCATGATGGGCATTGAAGGGATTTCACCGCGTGCTTTCGTTCCAGTGACAACGATCCAAGCCAAGCGTAAATCCACGCTTCCTGACCTGGTTAAACGCATGTTTGATACCGGTGAGCTTAACCGAGTGTGGATGTCGGATATTACCTATCTGCGCACCGGTGAAGGATGGTTGTACTTGTGCGCGGTCCGCGACGGCCATTCCCGCAGGGTACTGGGCTGGGCTATGGATAGCGTTCAAGACACACGCCTGGTCGAGCGGGCCCTGCGGATGGCGCATACGCTGCGCGGTGACGTTCCTGAAGGACTGGTGTTTCACGCTGACCGCGGAACCCAATTCACCAGCGAGAAGCTCTGGGAGGTGTGCCGCAGCCTGGGCATTGCTCAGTCCGTGGGGCGTACTGGTGTGTGCTTCGATAACGCGATGGCCGAGTCGTTCTGGTCGACGCTTAAAACCGAGTTTTACGACCGCAAGCGCTGGGCGACCCGTGATGCCGCGCGCAAGGCCGTTGCCTACTGGATTGAAGTCGTCTACAACCGTCGGCGTCGGCACTCCGCCCTCGGGATGGTCAGCCCCGTCGACTTCGAGAACCACACCGGTTCAACCATCAACAGAAAAGAAATAGCTGCCTAACTACTAGGTAGCTCCACTACGTGTCCACGATTTGCGGGCAACCCCA